>NZ_JBHTMP010000039.1:0-65607 GCF_042679305.1 Micromonospora sonneratiae
GCTGGCCACCGCCCGGGAGGCGGCGGCGGTGCCGGGGGCCACCGCCGAGGACGTGCTGTGGGCGGTGTGGCGGGCCAGCGGCCTGGCCGAGCGCTGGGCCGCCTCGATCATCCGGACCGAATCGGTCTCGGGTGAGGGGGGACCGGGCTGGCGGGCCGCAGCGGCCGACCGGGACCTGGACGCGGTCGTGGTGCTCTTCGACACCGCGGCCCGGTTCGTCGACCGGCTGCCCGGTGCGGGCACCGAGGTCTTCCTCGACCATGTGATGGGGCAACAGCTACCCGCTGACACGCTTGCCCCGAGCGCCGACCGGGGTGAGGCCGTACGCCTGCTCACCGCGCACGCCGCCAAGGGTTTGGAGTGGGATCTCGTCGCCGTCGCCGGGGTGCAGGAGGGGATCTGGCCGGACCTGCGACTGCGGGGCAGCCTGCTCGGCTCGGAACGGTTGGTCGATGTGCTGGCCGGTCGGGGTGAGGGCGCTGGCGTGACGGCGACCCTGGTCGGGCAGACCTCGGCGCTGCTGGACGAGGAGCGGCGGCTGTTCTACGTGGCCACGACCCGCGCCCGGCGACGGCTGCTGGTCAGCGCGGTCGACTCGGCGGCGGTCGGTGGCGTCGACCATGAGGAGCAGCCGAGCCGGTTCCTCTACGAACTGAGCCCGCAGCGGCCGGGTGCCGCCGGGTCGAACCCGGATGCCAACGGGGGGAGCGAGCCCGACGATCGGTCTGTCGAACTACCGGTTGGCCGCCCACCCCGGGCACTCACCCTCTCGGCGCTCGTCGCGGAGCTGCGTACCGCCGTCATCGACCCAACGGTGGCGGCGGACCGGCGGCGCGCCGCGGCGGCCGAGTTGGCGCGCCTCGCCGCCGCCGGGGTGCCGGGTGCCCATCCGGACGACTGGTGGGGACTGCGCGCGCTCTCCGACGATCGACCGCTCGTCGACGAGGGGGAGACGGTCCGGGTCACGCCCTCCACCATGGAGAGTGCGCTGCGGTGCAGCCTGCGGTGGTTGCTGGAGAGACACGGTGGCAGCGGTCCGGCCAGCACGGCACAGGGTGTCGGCAACCTGGTGCATGCCGCAGCGATGCTGGCCGAGGATGCCAGCGTGGACCGGCAGCGGCTGCTGGAGTACGTCGCGGCCCGGTTCGACGTGATCGACCTGGCCGCCAGGTGGATGGCCGGTCCGGAGCAGTCCCGGGCCGAGGCGATGGTCGACAAGCTGTTGCGCTGGTTGGCCGGTAACCCCCGCCGGTTGCTGGCCATCGAGCACGAGTTCGCGGTACGCCTCGACGACCCGGTACGGCCGGTCGAGCTGACCGGTCGGGTGGACCGGTTGGAGGTTGACGCCGATGGTCGGCTCGTCGTGATCGACCTGAAGACCGGCAAGTCGACCGCGGTGACCGCGACGGAACTCGCCGAACATCCACAGCTCGGGGCGTATCAGGTCGCGGTCGAGGCGGGGGCCTTCGCCGAGTTCGGTGCCGAGTCCGGCGGGGCGGCCCTGGTGCAGCTCGGCACGTCGACGAAGGATGCCAGGGAGCAGGCCCAGGCGGCGGTTGCCGAGGGGGAGGAGACGGGCTGGGCGCAGGCGATGGTGCGCCGTACCGCCGACACCATGGCTGCGGCGACCTTCTCGGCGGTGGCCAATTCGAAATGTCGGGTGTGCCCGGTACGGAGCAGCTGCCCGGTCTCCGGTCAGGGGCGGCAGGTGGTTGAGCCGCCCAGCCGCCGGGAGCCGCCGGGTCAGCGTCAGCCGGGAGAGAAATCTTGAGCCAGCCGTCCCTGTTCGCCGCGGCCCGGCCGCAGCGGGTGGCCGATGCCGGCCCGCGCTACACCCCGGTCGAACTGGCCCGACTACTGCGGTTGCCCGCACCGACCCTGGAGCAGGCCGCCATCATCGCCGCGCCGGTCGAACCGCTGCTGGTGGTGGCGGGGGCTGGCTCCGGCAAGACCGAGACGATGGCGGCCCGGGTGGTCTGGCTGGTTGCCAACGGATACGTCCAACCGGAGCAGATCCTCGGACTCACCTTCACCCGGAAGGCGGCCGGCGAACTCGCCCATCGCATCCGTACCCGGCTCGACCAGCTCGTACGACGACTCGGGCGGGAGGGCCGGACGATCGGCGGGGACCTGCTCGGCGGTGAACCGTCCGTGGCCACGTACCACTCGTACGCCGCCCGGATCGTCACCGAGCACGGCCTCCGGGCCGGCTACGAGCCCGCCACCCGGCTGCTCACCGAGGCGTCCCGGTGGCAACTGGTCGACCTGCTGGTCCGCAACTACGACGGGGACATGTCGGAGGTGGACCGGGCCCCGAGCACCATCACCGACGCTGTGCTGGCCCTGGCCGGTGAGCTGGCTGAACACCTGGTCACGCCGGACGAGTTGGCGGCGTGGACGGGACGGTTCTTCGCCGATGTGCAGTCCCGTCCCGGCAAGATCTACGCCGACGTACGGAAGGCGTTGACCGTCCAGCAGATCCGGTTGCGGCTGCTGCCCCTGGTCCGCGCGTACGACCAGCGTAAACAGGACTTCGAGGCGATGGACTTCGGCGACCAGATGGCCCGGGCGGCCCGGGTGGCCCGGGACCACCCCGAGGTCGGCGTGATCGAGCGGGACCGGTACCGGGTGGTGCTGCTCGACGAGTACCAGGACACCAGCCACGCACAGGTGGTGCTGCTCCACTCGCTCTACGGCGGTGGTCATCCGGTCACCGCCGTCGGTGACCCGTGCCAGTCCATCTACGGCTGGCGGGGCGCCAGCGCCGGCACCCTGGAACGGTTCCCCGACGCGTTCACCCGTCGGGACGGGGAGCCCGCCCGAGCGTTGACGCTGACCACGAGCTGGCGTAACCGGCCGGAGATCCTCGGGGTGGCCAACGGGCTCTCCACCCCGCTGCGGGCGGCCGGAGCACGGGTCGCCGAACTGGCCGCCGCGTTCCGGGTGGCGGATCCGATCCCCGGCCGTACCGCCCGGGGGGCGGCCGGCGGCACCGTCCACTGTGCGCTGCTGGAGACGTACGAGGACGAGGCGGACTGGATCGCGGACAGCCTGCTGGCCGCGTGGCGGGGGGCGGCCCGGATGCCCGGGGCGTTGGCCGAGCACATCCCGGTGGAGCAGCGGCCGACCAGCGCGGTGCTGGTCCGGGTACGCAGCCAGATCCCCGCCATCGAAGCCGCGCTGCGGTCCCGTGGCCTGCCCGTCGAGGTGGTCGGGCTCGGTGGTCTGCTGGACACCCCGGAGGTACGGGACGTCGTCTGCACCCTGCGGGTGTTGGCCGACCCGACCGACGGCGCGTCGCTGCTGCGGCTGCTCACCGGGGCGCGTTGGCGGATCGGGCCACGGGACCTGGTCGCGCTGCACCGCCGGGCGAAGGAGATCGCCGCCGACCGGCGGGAACTGCCCAGGGAGTCCGACGACGAGCCGGAGATCGTCGTGGACCAACTCGACGAGGCGACGCTGGTGGAGGCGTTGGCCGATCTGGGGCCGGCGCAGGCGTACTCGGCGGAGGGCTATGCCCGGCTGCGGTCGTACGGGCGGGAACTGGGGCTGCTGCGCTACCGCCTCGACCAGCCGTTACCCGACCTGTTGGCGGATGTCGAACGCACGATCGGCCTGGACGTGGAGGTCGCGGTCCGGGCCGGCGCGAACGGACGGGGCGGGGACGCCGGTCTGGCCCGGGGGCACCTGGACGCGCTCGGCGATGTGGCGGCCCGGTTCGCCAGTGACTCCGGCGGCGGCCAGCTCTCCAGCTTCCTGGCGTTCCTCACCGCCGCCGAGGACGAGGAGCGCGGGTTGGCCCCGGGCGAGGTGGAGGTGGTGGAGGGCGCGGTGCAGATCCTCACCGCGCACGCCGCCAAGGGCCTGGAGTGGGACGTGGTCGCCGTGGCGGGACTGTCCCGGGGCGTCTGGCCGGGGCCGGTCCGCAGCTCGGACCACTACCTGCGCGGGCTCGGTGTGCTGCCGTTCCCGCTGCGTGGCGACGCCGACGGTCTTCCCCAGCTGGACCTCGACGGTGCCGAGGACCAGAAGGGGGTGGCCAGGGCACTGACCACCTTCACCGAACACTGGTGGGCACACGACGAACGGGAGGAGCGGCGGTTGGCGTACGTCGCGGTCACCCGACCCCGACGGCTGCTGCTCTGCTCCGGTTACTGGTGGGGTGAGGGGGCGAAGCGGTCGCGTGGTCCCTCGGTGTTCCTCCAGGAGGTGCACGACTGCTGTCTGGCCGGACAGTCCGTGGCCGGTAGCGACGGCTATGTGATCGACGTGTGGGTGCCGGAACCCGCCGGCGACGCGGTCAACCCCACGACTGACGTGGTGCTCCGGGCGGAGTGGCCGGCGGACCCGCTGGGTGCCCGCCGTCCACCGATGACCGAGGCCGCCAATCTCGTACGCCGGTTCCTGGTCTCCGGACCGGCTGCCGGACCGGAGGCGGGAACCGGCCCGTCCGGGGCCGAGACCGATCAGACCGGGGCCGAGACCGATCAGACCGGGGGCGGAACTGATCAGACCGGGGTCGGAGGCGGTCCGGCCGGGGTCGATCCGGAGGTTCTCCGCTGGCGGCAGGAGGTCGACCTGCTGCTGGCCGAACGGGAGCGGCTGGCCCAGCGGCATGGTCCGGTGGAGGTGGCCCTGCCCGGGCACCTGTCGGTGTCGCAGCTGGTGGCACTGCGCCGGGACCCGCTGGCGTTGGCGCGTACGCTGCGTCGTCCGATGCCGGCCCGGCCCGACCCGTACGCCCGCCGGGGCACCGCCTTCCACGCCTGGTTGGAGCAGCGCTTCGGCGGTGGCCGGCTGCTCGATGTGGACGAGTTGCCCGGCGCGGCCGACGAGGATGCCGCCCCTGACGAGGCACTGGTCGAGTTGCAGGAGCGCTTCCTGGCCAGCGAGTGGGCCGACCGTACGCCGATCGAGGTGGAGGTGCCGTTCGCCACGGTCATCGCCGGTGTGGTGGTACGGGGACGGATGGACGCGGTGTTCACCGCCCCCGGGGGCCGGTACGACGTGGTCGACTGGAAGACCGGTCGCCAGCCCTCGGGGCCGGAGGCGGCAGCGGCTGCGGTGCAGTTGGCGGCGTACAGACTGGCCTGGGCCGAACTGGCGGGGGTGCCGGTCGACCGGGTGCGGGCAGCGTTCCACTACGTCCGTACGGGGAGCACCGTACGTCCGGCCGACCTGCTCGACGCTGATGGCCTGGCCGAACTGGTGGCCGGGCTGCCGGAGGCGACGTCGGGCTGAGCCGGGAGGTACCTGGTCTGATTTTTCGGGTATGCGGTCGATCACCGTGTTACAGTGGTCGGGTTGCAGTTTTGGTTCCCAGAGACTCTGTGTGCGCCTGGCGGGATTGTGGCCCCAGGCGCGCTTTGTTGTGTCCGGAGTTCTCCGGGCGGGGCGACCAGTGCGACACCGATCCGTGCAGACAGGCGCGGACGACCCTTCGGGCCCGCAACGAGTGTGGGTCCGATCGTTCCGTCAAGGAGACGAACAAGATGGCAATTGGCACCGTCAAGTGGTTCAACGCCGACAAGGGCTATGGCTTCATCACCCCGGACGGCGGCGGCGCTGACGTCTTTGCCCACTTCTCCGCAATCCAGAGCTCCGGCTACCGCAGCCTGGACGAGAACCAGCGGGTCGAGTTCGAGGTGACCCAGGGCCAGAAGGGCCCGCAGGCGGAGAACATCCGCCCGCTCTGAGCATCGCTCGATCCCGCCGCGTCCGTTCGACGCGGTGACGCGTCCGGCCCGTGCCCCACGGCACGGGCCGGATCCGCGTAACTCTCCCGGTTCGTGCTGGCGACCGCCGGCGGCAGGTTGCCGCGGCGGCAGTGTCCTCCCTGGCTATCGCCCGGATGGGCCTTCCTCGACACGTGCCGCCATCGAGGAAGGCACCATATGACCACCCCGGTAATCAAGATGTTCGCCGACGCGGCGCTGGCCCCCGAGTTGCAGGCCGCGCTGACCGCGAACGGCATCACCGATCCGTTCCCGATCCAGGCGGCCACCCTGCCGGACGCACTCGCCGGTCGGGACGTCCTCGGCCGGGGCCGTACCGGCTCCGGCAAGACCCTCGCGTTCGGCCTGCCGCTGCTGTCCCGGACCGTGGGCCGGCGGGCCCGTCCGGGGCGTCCGCTGGCGCTGGTGCTGGTGCCCACCCGGGAACTGGCCCAACAGGTCACCACGGCGTTGACGCCGTACGCCCAGGCGGTCGGGCTGCGCTGCGCCACAGTGGTCGGCGGTCTGTCGTTGCAACGCCAGGCGGACACCCTGCGGGCCGGTGCGGAGGTGGTCGTCGCCACTCCCGGCCGGCTGCACGACCTGATCAACCGGAAGGACTGCCGACTCGACCAGGTCGCCATCACGGTGCTGGACGAGGCCGACCAGATGGCCGACATGGGGTTCCTGCCGCAGGTCACGAAGCTGTTGGAGCAGGTCGCGCCGAACGGTCAGCGCATGCTCTTCTCCGCCACCCTGGACCGGGGGGTCGACCGGTTGGTCCGGCGGTTCCTGACCGACCCGGTGTCGCATGCCGTCGACCCGGGGACCGCCACGGTCACCGCGATGACGCACCACGTCCTGCACGTGGAGTTGGCCGACAAACCGGCCGCCCTGACCCAGATCGCCGCCCGCGAGGGACGGACCATCCTCTTCATGGGTACGAAGCACCGCGCCGACCGGCTGGCCCGGCAACTGCTGGCCAGTGGCGTACGGGCGGCGGCCCTGCACGGCGGCAAGTCGCAGCCGCAGCGGACCCGGATCCTGGAGCAGTTCCGTACCGGCCAGGTGACCGCGTTGGTGGCCACCGACGTGGCGGCTCGGGGCATCCACGTCGACGGCCTGGACCTGGTGGTCAACGTGGACCCGCCGACGGAGGCCAAGGACTACCTGCACCGGGGCGGCCGTACCGCCCGGGCGGGGCAGTCCGGCGCGGTGGTCACCCTGGTGCTGCCGGAACAGCGTCGGGACGTCGACCGGTTGCTGGCCACTGCCGGGATCAAACCGGAGTCGACCCGGGTCCGCCCGGGTGACGAGGAACTCGTCCGGGTGACCGGCGCACGCGTTCCGTCCGGGGTGCCGGTGACCATCACCCCGCCGGCGCAGCCGGCTCCGGCCGCCGCACCCAGGGCTGCCCATCGTGGCTCCGGCCGTCCGCGTCGTCCCCGCCGTCGACCCGGGCAGCAGTCGGCGAGGTAGCCCGGCAACCCTGGCCACGGTCCTGACCGTGCTGAAGCTGCTGGCCACGGTCCTGACCGTCCTGACGCTGAGGCGGGTCGGCCGGTCGGCTGCCGGCCAGGGCGTAGCCGGTGCGGACGATCCGGACCAGGGCGAGGGCGGTGGCCAGCACCGCGATGGCCACCAGGGTCTGGCCGATGTCCAGGGCCCAGAGCAGCACCTGAGCGGGACCGGATCCGCCCAACGCGGCGGGTAGGCCCCAGAGCGCGCCGGCCACCAGGGCGGCGCAGCCGGCCAGCCAACCGGCCGTGCCGGCGATGATCCGGCCCCGGGCCGGTTCGATCCCGTCCCGTGCTGCCGTCCGCCCGTGCCGGGTGGCCGACCGCCGCTGCCGTACGGTCCGGAACACGGTCCACACCAGACCGGCCAGCAGCAGCCCGGCGAACGCGACCAGGCCGATGCGCGTCCAGGTGAAGAGCGGCTCCTCGGTCGCCGTCGTGGCGGCGTGACCGTGCATGATCCGGACCAGGTTGAAGGCGGTGGCGGCCAGCGGCGGGTCCATCGGCAGACTGTAGACATTGGACAGTACGACGACGGCCAGGTCCGACTCCGGCACCAGTACGACGTGGCTGAAGTATCCCGGGGTCGCCCCGGCATGCCAGACGATCCGGGTGTCGGTGCCGGTGAGGACGGTGTCCCGCCAGCCCAGCCCGTACCGGCCCCTGCTGCCGACGGGGACCTGACCGGTGTGCGACTGCGCGACGCCATCCGGGGAGAGGAGCTGGGTGTCGCCGTACCGACCGTCGTTGAGCTGGGCGAGGGTGAAGTGGGTCAGGTCGTCGAGGCTCGCCGCGAGGTAGCCGTACGGAACACCGGAGGTGTCGTACGGCGGGTCGAAGCGTTGCGGACGACCGAAGTGGTGACGGTGGCCGGCGGGGAGGCCGACCGCCTCCGCCTCGGCTTCGGTGGTGACGGCGTGCCGCATGTCCAGTGGTTCGAGGACGTTGTGCCGCAGGTACGTCCCGAAGGGCTGCCCGCTGACCGTCTCGACGAGTGCACCGAGGATCTGGTAGTTGGCGTCGCTGTACTGATGGGTCCGCCCCGGGGCGGCGGTGGGCCGGATCCCGGCCAGGTCCCGTACCGACCTGGTCAGTCCGTCCGCCGTGTTGTCGAACCGGTCGGTCAGGCCCTTGGCCGCGACGTCGGGCAGGCCGCTGGTGTGGGTCAGCAGCTGTCGTACGGTGATCGTCGTTGCCGCTGTCCCGTCCGCGAGTCGGAACCAGGGCAGGTAGCGACGGATCGGCGCGTCGAGCGCCACCCGGTCCGCCTCGACGAGCTGCATCACCGCCAGTGCGGTGAACGGCTTGGCGACCGAGCCCAGCAGGAACGGTGTCCGGCCGGTCACCGGCTCGCCGTCCCCGTCGACTCCCCAGGTGCGCTGGTAGACGACCTGTTCGCCGCGTACGATCGCCACCGCCGTGCCGGGGGCCCGGGTTTCGGCCACCTGCCGGTCGAGGTACGCACCGATCTGGGCGAATCCGTCGTCAGCCGGTGCGCCGGCCGCTGGCCGGGCCGGTACGGCCAGCGCCGCCAGGCAGGCCAGCGCCATCAGCGGGCGCGCCCAGTTCCTCATCGTGCCCCACCTCTCGGTCGATGGTTCCGTACCGTCATACCTAGCCGACCTGGCTCAGTAGCTTCTCCACCGCGGCCAGGCGTTGCTTCACCGCCACGAGTTCGGCATGCGTGCTCTGTAGGTCCGCGCGCATGCCCTTGAGTTCGGCCACGGTGGCCTGCGTACCGTCGGCGAATCTCGCCTCGGCGGCGCTGGCCTGTTCGGCGAGGGCCCGGTACTGCGTCTCCCGGGTGGCGGAGTGCCGGGCCCGGTAGACGCCCAGGCCCACGAACGCGACGATGGCCACCAGCGCGACCACCATCACCATCGATCCGATTGAGGTGATCTTCGCGAGGTCCATCGCGACGACAGAGGTAGTGGACACTTACTTCTCTTCCTTTCCCGGGTTGTCCGTGCCGAGGGTCGGTACGGCTGCCGCGATGACCTCGGGCGTCAGGCTGATCGCGAACGGCGTGACCTCGAAGTACTTCATCGAGCTGCCGTCCCGTGCCGTCTCCAACGTGCCGCTGACCAGACCGGCGGCCTCCAGTCGTTGCAGGTGCATGTAGAGCAGCGGTCGGTTCATCTGTAGTTGTCGGGCGAGTTCGCTCACGTAGTAGCGGCCGCCGCTGAGGGCGGCGATGATCCGTAGCCGGTGCGGGCTGGCCAGGGCGGTCAGCACCGGCAACAGTTCGTCGCCGGACAACCCCGCGTCGTCCATGCCTTCGACGTCCTCCCTGGGTGTCAGATATTGCTGACACCCCTGTCAGAACAGACTGACACCCGGTTGTGCGAGGAGTCAAGTCGGATGGGTGACTGTGCCGAGACGTGGACCGGTCGCTCCTGCTTCCCTGGTGAACTCAGCGAATCCGAGGTCAGCCCCACGACGGGAGAGGTGACATGGTCGGGGAAGCCGGAACGGGGGCGACGCGCGAGATCCTCATGGTGTTCGGCCTGGCCCTGGCCGGAATTTTCCTCGCCCTGATCGCCGTGTTCGCGCCGTGGTACGGCGAGTCCGTCTCGCCGGAGCGTCCCGTGGTGGTCGAGATGCACGCCCCCGATCGGCCCCCGGTTCCGGCGAGCCCGCCGGCCCGCGCCGGGGCCACCCTGCCGGGAACCCGCTGACCGGGAACCCGCTGACCGAAAACCCGGCCCCGCCCGACGTTCGCCCGCCGGGCGGTGGTGTTCACTAGAGAGGATGCCTGCCACCACGCCGCCGCCACCCGGTCGTCGACCTCCGTCGGGACCGGCCTGGTCGGCCGGTGCGGTGACCAGACTCGGCACCCCCGGACCGCCACCGGTCGCACCACCCGAAGATCACGCGCTACGCGATCCCCGACGCGACGACCGGCGTCGACTGTGGTGGTTCGGCGGTACGGCGGCAGTGGTGCTGGTGATCGGGCTGGTCGTGGTGCTGGCCATGGCGCTGTCGGGCAACCCGCGTCCGTTCGGTGGTGGTGACTACGACGCGCCGCCCGACAACCGGCCGCAGTTGGCCCGGATGTGCCCGCCGCCGAACTCGCCACCCGCCGACCCGGCACCGGTCGATCCCGGGCCGCCACCGTCCGGCCCGCGTACGGTCGACGAGCAGGCGGGCATCTCGTACGTCGCCCTCGGTGCGCCCTGGCAGCCGTGGACCACGGTGTGGAATGCCGGAACGCTGGAGGTGCCGTACCGGGTCGGCCAGCACTTCGTCACCGAGCCGAACTACAACGGCTTCAGTGACTACCACGCCTCGATCCTGTCCGCCGCGGTGCCGGCGGCCGACAACGATGCCCTGGTCCTCGACATCGAGTGCGTCGGCCGCCGGGTGGCCGCTGACGTGCGGGCCGAGTACTACCCGCAGCCGAACCGGATGGAGCCGATCCGCGACGAGCGGGCCACCCTCGGTGGTCGGCCGGCGTGGGTGTCGGTGTTCCGGTTGCACTTCACCCAACCGGGGCTGCGGGCCACCAACGAGTTGGCGGCGGTCGCCTGCATCGATGTGGGAAAGCCGACCGCCGCGATCCTCTACGTCTCGATCCCGGGCACCCACCGTCAGTACGACGGGGTGGTCGACGAGGTGCTGGCCTCGGTGCGTACCACCAACTGATCCGGCGTCACCCCAACTGGTCCGGCAGCAGTAGGTCGGTGAGGGTGACCTGGTCGACCACCCCCTCGATGGCACTGTGTACCGCCAACCACACGTCGCGCAGACCGCTGGCCACCCCGCGATAGGCGGTGGCCTCGGCCGGCTGTCCCCGTACGGTGGTCAGCGAGCCACTGACGGCGCGTAGCACCTCGCCGACGGTCACCTCGACCGCTGGGCGGGTCAGCGAGTACCCGCCCTCCAGGCCGCGCCGGCTGTGCAGCAGACCGGCCCGCCGCAGGTCGAGCAGGATGTCGTGCAGGAAACTCAGCGGGATCTCCTGCTCGCTGGCCAGTGCGGCGGCCCTGATTGGCTCACCGCCCTGGCCGGCGGCGATGGCCAGCATGGCCCGTACGGCGTAGTCGCTGCGGGCGGAGACGTACATGACCGCTCACCTGTCCGTGGCATCCAGTACGCCCCAGCGGCGGCGGATCGCCCGGTCGGCCGCGCCGAACGCGGCGTCCACCACCAGGCCCAGCAGCAGGATCACGATCATGATCGCGATCAGCCGCTCGGCGTCCGAGAGTTCCCGGGCATAGGTGAGCTGTGCGCCGATCGAGGTCTTCGTCGCGATGACCACCAGCAACTCGCCGGCCATCAGGCTGCGCCAGGCGAACGCCCAGCCCTGCTTGAGCCCGGCCACGATCGCCGGCAGCGCGGCGGGCGCGATGACGTACCGGTAGAGGTCGAGGCCCTGGGCACCCAGGTTGCGTCCGGCCCGCAACAGCAGCGGCGGTACGTAGTCGACGCCGTGGATGACGCCGTTGGCGATCGACGGGGCCGCGCCGAGTACCACCACGAAGAAGATCGCCTCTTCGCTGAGTTGGAACAGCAGGATCGCCAGCGGGAACCAGGCGATCGACGGCATGGTCTGCAAGGCGGTGATCATGGAGCCGAGGGCGGCGCGCAGCACCCGTACCCGGGCCACGGCCAGGCCGAGGAGCAGACCCACCGCCACGGCTGCGGCGAAGCCAACGGCGGCCCGTCGGCCGGTGGTGGCCAGCCCGTTCCAGAGCGCCGCGTCGAGCAGGTAGCCGCCCAGGTCCCGGCCGACCGTCATCGGGCCGGGCAGCGCGTACTCGGGTTTCCAACCGCTCCAGACCACCACCTGCCAGACACCGATGGCGAGCCCGAGGGCGGCCAGCTTCGGCCAGAGGCCGGACCAGATCCGCCGGAGCCGGGAGGCGTCCTGTTCCCGGCTGGCGATCTCCAGCGCGTCGAGCCCGGAGATGGTCTCCCGGTCGGTGCTCCGGGTGGGGGTGATCGTGTCACTGGCCATGACGGCCCACCTCCGTACGCAGTCGGTCGGTGACCTCGGCGGCGATGGCCGCGATCTCGGGGGAGTCGATCCGACGTGGGCGGGGCACGTCGACCCGGGTCTCGTGGATGATCCGGCCGGGTCGGCTGGACAGCAGCACGATCCGGTCGGCCAGCCGGGCCGCCTCCCGTACGTTGTGGGTGACGAACAGGACGGACAGCCGGCGCTGCGACCAGATCCGTTCCAGTTCGTCGTGCAGCAGGTCCCGGGTCATCGCGTCGAGCGCCCCGAACGGCTCGTCCATCAGCAGCACGGGGGTGTCCAGGGCGAGGGTACGGGCGAGCGCGACCCGCTGCCGCATGCCGCCGGAGAGTTCGTGCGGACGCCGCCGGCCGAACTCGGTCAGGTGGACCGTCTCCAGCAGTTCGGCCACCCGGGTCCGCCGGGCGGCCCGGGACAGGCCCCGCAGTTTCAGCGGGACCCCGATGTTGTCCGCCACGGTCAGCCAGGGAAACAGCGCCGGCTCCTGGAACATGAATCCCGGCCGGATGGGGGGCAGGTCGAGCGATCCGCCACCGTTTGGTTCGTCGGCATGGTCGCCCGCTTTTCCAGCGGTACGGTCGCCCGGTTGTCCGGCGTCCCGGTCGACCGCTCTCCCGGCGGCGGGGCCGGCCGGTTGCCCGGCCAGCCGTACCGTCCCGGAGGACACCTGGTCGAGCCCGGCCACCAGGTTGAGCAGGGTGCTCTTGCCGCAGCCGGACGCACCGACCAGGCAGACGAACTCGCCGGCCGCCACGTCGAGGCTGACCCCGTCCAGGGCGAGTACGGCGTTGTCCCCCCGGCCGTAGACCTTGGTCACCCCGGTGAGCGAGACTGCGGTCGTCCCGCCCACCGTTGCCGTACGGGTCGTCATGGCTGGGGGACTTCCGGCTTGCCCTGCGCCTTGAGCACCTCGTTGAGGTAGCTCAGGTCGTAGAGACCGTCGAGGTTGACCGGCTGGGTCAGTTCGACGGCGACCGCGTGGTCCAGTCCGGCCTTCAGCGACGAGGCGATCGGGTCGTTGAGGAACTCCAGGGTGGGCCACGCCTGCTTGATCAGCGCGAGGTCGAGCGGCTTACCGGTGATCTTGCCGATGTGGGTGGAGATCGCCTGCTGCGCCTCGTCGGGCCGGCTGTTGACGAACTCGTTGGCGGCCACCTGGCCCTCGACGAGCTTGCGGACGATGTCCGGGTGGGCCTTGAGGAACCTGGTGCTGACGATCAGGTTGGTGATGACGAACTTCTTGTCCGGCCACAGGTCGCGCTCGTCGACCAGCACCTTGCCGCCCGCGTTGACCAGCCGGGAGACGAACGGCTCGGGCACCCAGGCGCCGTCGATGGCCCCGGTGCCGAAGGTCTCGATGGTCTGGGCGTTCTCCTGCGGCACGATCTGGACGTCGCCGCCGCCCTCCTTGGTGGTCCTGAGTCCCTTCTCCTTGAGCCAGTAGCGGATGGCGACGTCCTGGGTGTTGCCCAGCTGCGGCGTGGCGATCTTCTTGCCGCGCAGGTCCTCGACCGAGTTGATGTTGGGTTTGACGACCAGCGCCACCCCGCCGGAGGCGGCTCCGGAGACGACCCGTACCGCGTCCCCCTTGGACTTGGAGTGCGCGTTGACCGTCGGGTTCGGTCCGATGTAGGTGGCGTCCAGGGCCCCGGAGAAGATCGCTTCGATGGCGGCGGGGCCGGCGTTGAAGGTCTTCGTGTCGAGCTTGACGCCGCTGCCCAGCTTCTCGGCGAAGATGCCGCGCTCCACACCGACCACGGCCGGCGCGTGGGTGATGTTCGGGAAGTAGCCGAGCCGGAGGGTGACCGGCCCACCGCTGCCGGCTGCGTCGTCGGTGTCGCCGCAGCCGGCGGCAGCGCCGAGGGTCGCGGCGGCCAGGGCCGCGACGGTGGCCAGCGTGCCGAGCCGGCGGTACGGGAGACGTCTCATCGCACTTTCCAATCCCGAGTTTTCCTACTTAGTCGATAGGAAGAGTGGGTTAGGGGATCAGCTCCGGTCAAGCTGTCATCCACATGCTGGGAAGTCGGGCAATCCCCCCGGGTCCCGCTGGTCGACCGGGGGACACGCTAGGGTCGGTGCGTGGCGGCGCGGAGATCGAGAATTCCAGCGACGAAATATCCAGTCGAGCGGTTCACCCTCGACAACGGCCTGCGGGTGGTGCTGACACCTGACCGCAGTGCGCCGGTGATCGGGGTGGCGGTCGTCTACGACGTGGGCATCCGCTCGGAACCCGAGGGGCGGACCGGCTTCGCACACCTCTTCGAGCACCTGATGTTCCAGGGCTCGGAGAACCTGGAGAAGCTGGCCCACTTCCGGCATGTCCAGGGCGCGGGCGGCACGTTCAACGGCTCCACCCACCTCGACTACACCGACTACTACGAGACGTTGCCCAGCAACGCCCTCGAACGCGCGCTCTTCCTCGAAGCGGACCGGATGCGCGGTCCCCGGTTGACCGAGGAGAACCTGCGTAACCAGGTCGACGTGGTCAAGGAGGAGATCCGGGTCAACGTCCTCAACCGACCGTACGGCGGGTTCCCCTGGCTGAAGCTGCCGCCGGTCATGTTCGACACCTTCCCCAACGCGCACGACGGCTACGGCTCCTTCGACGACCTGGAGAGCGCCACCGTCGCCGACGCGGCCGACTTCTTCGACCGCTACTACGCCTGTGGCAACGCCGTGCTGACGGTCAGCGGTGACCTCGACGTCGCCGAGGCGACCGAGCTGATCGAGCGGCACTTCGGCGACGTACCGGCCCGACCGGCTCCGGCCCGGCCGGACTTCGCCGAGCCCGACCTGACCGCCGAGCGGCGGGACTCCTACGTCGACCAGTTGGCGCCCCTGCCGGCGGTGGCCAGCGCGTGGCGGGTGCCGGACCCGATCAGCGACTTCGCCAACTACCTGCCCTACGTGGTGCTGGCCGAGGTGCTGACCGACGGGGACGCCTCCCGGCTCGTCGAGCGGCTGGTGCTGCGCGACCGTACGGTCACCAGCGTCGGCGGCTACCTCGGCTTCATGGGGGACCCGTTCGACGTACGCGACCCCACGGTGCTGCTGCTACAGGCGCACCTGCCCCCCGGCGGCGACGTGGACAAGGTGCTGCGCACCGTCGACGAGGAACTCGACCGGCTGGCCACCGACGGGCTCGCCGACGGCGAACTCGCCCGTACCCAGGCCCGGATGGCCACCCACCTGCTGCGGGACACCGACGCGGTGCTCGGTCGGGCGTTGCAGATGGCCGTACTCGAACAGCAGCGCGGTGAGCCGGGGCTGCTCAACGAACTACCCCGGCTGGTCGGTGAGGTCACCGAGGAACAGATCCGGGCTGCGGCGGCGACGCTGCGGCCACAGCGTCGGGCATCGGTCGAGGTCGTTCCCGGAGGTGGCAAATGACGGTACGGACGCTGCCCGCCCTCGGGCCGAACCGCAAGCTCAAGGTGCCCGCCCAGGTCGAGCGGACACTGCCCAACGGCCTGACGGTGATCGCCATCCGCCGGCCGGCCGTACCCCTGGTCGAGCTGCGGCTGTGGCTGCCCTTCGGCCCGGCGCACCTGGCCCGCAGCGTGCTGCTGTCCCAGACCCTGCTCAGCGGCACCGCCACCATGTCGAGTGTGCAGATCGCCGCCGAGTTGCAGACGGTGGGCGGTGGTCTGCACGCCGGGCTCGACCCGGACCGGTTGATGGTCGCCGGCAACGGTCTGGCCACCGGTCTGGACCGGATCCTGGAACTCCTCGCCGAGGTGGTGACCGGCGCGACCTACCCCAACGACGAGGTCGCCATCGAGCGGGACCGGCTCATCGACCACATCCAGGTGGCCCAGAGCCAACCGGCCCACCTGGCCCGCGAGGCGCTGCTCAAGCGGATGTACGGCAAGCACCCGTACGCCGTACAGACCCCGGAACCGAAGCAGGTGCGTACGGTCCGCCCGGCCGACCTGCGCAAGCTGCACGCCGAGCGGGTGCATCCGGCCGGCGCGATCCTGGTCCTCGTCGGCGACCTGCACCCCGAGCGGGCGATCGACGCCGCCGAGCAGGCCCTGGGCGGGTGGGACACGGCGGGGCAGGCGGTCGAGTTGGCACCCGTGCCGCCGCTGACCCCGCAGCCGCTGCTCCTGGTCGACCGGCCCGGTTCGGTGCAGTCGTCGCTGCGCATGGCGCTGCCGGCGGTCCCGCGTACCCACCCGGATCACGCCGCACTGCAACTGGCGAACCTGATCTTCGGCGGCTACTTCTCCTCCCGCTGGGTGGAGAACATCCGCGAGGACAAGGGCTACACCTACGGCCCGCATTCGATGATCGAGCATTCGGTCGCCGGATCGGCGCTGGTCGTGGCCGCCGAGGTGGCCACGGAGGTCACCGGCCCGGCCCTGCTGGAGACGGTCTACGAACTCGGTCGGCTGGCCTCCCTCCCGCCGAAGGAGGACGAACTGGAGCAGGCCCGGCAGTACGCGTTGGGCACCCTGCAACTGGGCATGTCGACCCAGGCCGGGCTGGCTGCGGTGGCCAGCGCGTACGCCGGGGTCGGGCTGCGGGTGGACTTCCTCGCCGAGCATGCCGCCCGGCTGGCCAGGGTGACCCGGGACGAGGTCGCCGCTGCGGCGGCCACCTACCTGGCGCCGGCCCGCGCGGTCACCGTCGTACTCGGTGATGCCGAGCGGATCGCGGCGCCGCTGGCGGTGCTGGCCCCGCTCGAACAAGTGGGCACATCGTCATGACGGAAGAGCGGACGGGCGCACCGCTGGCCCGTTCGACTCTCGACCGTGCCGCGCACCGGCGAACCGATCAGCGGTGGTTGGCCGAGGCCTGGAGGTGTGCCCGGGTCCTGGTGGTGGACACCTCCGCCGGGGGCCGGGCACTGGTCACCTCGGCGGAACAGCAGCCGGCGCTGGTGCTGTGCGATGCCGCCGTCGCCGATGGGCAGGACCATGCCGGTCGCCTGTTCCTCGGCATCGAGTCGGACGGTACGCCGGTGTTCGCGGTCGACGCGCCACTGCCGACGGTCCCGGAGAGCCGGGCGGTGACCCTGCGCGAGGTCGGCCACCTGCTTTCCGCCCGGGACTTCGAGCTGTTCACCACTGCGGTGTCGCTGGCCAACTGGCACCTTCGGCACGCCTACTCGGCCAGCACCGGGCTACCCGCGAGGGTCCACGAGGGCGGCTGGTCGCGGATGGACGATGGCGGCGACCAGATGTGGCCCCGTACCGACCCGGCGATGATCGTGCTGGTGCACGACGCGGTCGCCGGCCCGGACGGTCGGTGCCTACTGGGCAACAACGCCGCCTGGCGGGACAGCGTGCAGTTCCGGCGATTCTCCTGTCTGGCCGGCTACGTCGAGCCGGGGGAGTCGGCCGAGGCGGCGGTGGTACGCGAGGTCGCGGAGGAGGTCGGTCTGCTCCTCGACGACGTCGAGTACGTCGGCAGCCAGCCCTGGCCGTACCCGAGTTCGCTGATGCTGGGGTTCCTGGCCCGGGCCGACTCCGCCCAGCCGCTCCAGCTCGATCCGAACGAGATCGCCCGGGCCCGCTGGTTCACCCGACGGGAGATCACCGGGTTGCTGGCGGGTGGCGTGGTCGACGCCGGTGACGGCCTGTGCGTCCAACTGCCGACCCCGGCGTCGATCGCGTACTCGCTGATCCTGCGCTGGTTGACCGGCACCGGGCGCTGACCGGGCGCTGACCGGGGTCTGATCCCGGCGGGTCTGCGGCGGGGCATTCCGGAACGTCCGTTTCAGGGCCGTCCCGGAACATGTCTTGGTCCGTGATCGTCGTTGCCGCGGCGATCACGGACCAAGAACCTGGACCGTCATGGTCGGCCGTCGGCATGCGCGGAAGCGCGGCGGGGGAGACCGGCGGAGACCAGTGGCGGTCGTCTAGGTGAGGTGCGGGGGCCGGTTAGAGCCTAGCCGTCGGTCACCTCGTTGTTGGGCGGATCGGTTGTTCGGGCCGCCGATCGGCAGCACCTTGATCCGCTGGCGTCCCGCGCGTACCGCGCCGACTGTGGACAACGCGCGAGCCAGCAGCATTGCGGCGTCCAGGTCCTCCGCGTGGAGGGTCTGTCGACGTAGCTCGGGAGCCGTCTGCTCGTCGCGCAGCCGTCCACCGCAGGCCCAGGCCGCAGCCACGTCGTCATCAGCGGCAGCGCGGATGTCGGTCCGAACGATTAGAAACCGCATGGGTGTCTCCGGATGAACCGTGACGGATAAGGATCATGCGACTACGTTGAACGTTCATTTCGTGGAAGTTCCACGGTGGGTCCCGTTCGTCATGCTACGCATCGACCGGGTCGCGACAAGCGGAACGCCACGATCGGATTTTTACCCTGTCCGTTCGGATGATGCCTGGTCAATGGGTAGATGCAATCGATATGCAAGAGGGCCGCCGCCCCGGGAAAGGGGTTCGGCGGCCCTCATTGGACCTGCTTGTCGGATCCGATCTACTGCTCGGTCAGCCGCTGTTCGGTACGCCGACTGCGCTGGGCCGGCGGCATGGGGATCGGACCGGGGGGCGTCGGCGCGGACCGGGACGGTCGGGCGTCGATCTCCTTCGCCATGCCGGCCAGCCAGTCGGCGGTCTCCTCCGGGGACAGTGCCGCCGTCCGCAACCAGTCGAAGGCCACGCTGTAGCGGCGTATCTCGTCGCGATCGGTCAGTACGGTGTTGGTCGATATGCCCTCGATCGCCAGCGTCTCCGGATCGTGGGGATCAGCGAACCGGTAGAGCGAGAACGCGGTGTTGGCGAGATACCACTCGCCGATGATCGCATCACGCAGGAGCACCTGGATCGTGACATTGGGGAGTGTCGCCACCTCCTGCAACTTGGTCAGTTGGCGGCGGAGCACATTGGGCGGCCCGGATCGGCGGGACAGTGCCGCCTCGTCCAGCACCGCCATGTAGTGCGGCGGCTCGAATTCCCGGTCGAGTATCGACTGCCGGGACATCCGGGCCCGGACCTCGTTCTCCGGAGTCTCGGTCTCACCCTTCTCGGGATTCTCGGAGAGCGTGGTCAGCGGCAGCATCGACATGATCCGCGTCATCGCGTACTTCTCGGTCTGGAGCAGGCCGGGCACGATCACCGGGCTGTACTCGCGAATCTCCGCACAGCCAGCCTCCAGCTCGGCGTAGACCCGCTGATTCGTCGTCATCACCTCGAACTTGCGTAACCAGCTCCGGATGTCGCCGGCCTCGCGGGTGATGTTGGTCAGGTAGGCGCGCGCCTCGTCGCTGGCGTTGTAGATCTCCAGGAGTGTCTGGATGTCGCGCGGCTCGGGTCGACTGCGGGCATTCTCCAGCCGGGAGAGCTTGGAGGCGGATGCCCAGCCGGCCCGCTCGATCACCTGATCGCCGGTCAGGCCAGCGGCTTCCCGAAGTTGGCGCAGCTGGTTACCGAGATTGCGGCGGCGCATGATCGGACTTTGCTGGGTGCCGGTACCAGGCTGGGTGGTCGGACCATCTGGACCTGTCGGGCTTGGTTCAGCAGGAGGCAAGGAAGTCCTCTTCTCTTGATGGTGTTGATCCCGCCATCTCCGGCCCGATGATCACCGTCCGGAGCGTAACCCCCACGAGGAGTATGCCGTTGCCTGTCGGTGGGCCCGAACTGACCGCAGGCGTGTCACGGTAAAAATTGCTGCTCGGTCCAGGAGCCTGCTGCCCGGTTCTCGATGGGGACGAAGAAAGGCCCCGGGGAGTGGTCCCCAGGGCCCAGCTTGCGGTACGTGCTGCGTCACGCCCGCCCTCAGGCGGCCAGCGCCTGCTTCACCTGCACGATGCTCGGGTTCGTCATGACGATCTGCTCCCCGCCGTTGGGCGGGACGATCAGAACCGTCGGGACCGTCTGGTTTCCGCCGTTGACGCTCATCACGAACTCGGCAGCGGCCGGGTCCTGCTCGATGTCGACCACCTCGTGCTCGATGCCTTCCCGATCGAGCTGCGACTTGAGCCGCTTGCAGTAGCCGCACCAAGGGGTGGAGTACATCGTGAGCATGATCAGGTCCTTCGGTTGTAGTTGATCACAGGCTAATCGCTGTAACGCCAGCGGAGGCTGACATGATTCCTGCTGTGGTGGCTGACTCAAGCGCGGATCAGGTGTTGGCGGGGTTGGATCCCGAGCAGCGGGCTGCGGTGACGGCACCGGCCGGCCCGGTCTGCATCCTGGCCGGGGCGGGCACCGGTAAGACCCGGGCGATCACCCACCGCATCGCCTACCGGGCGCTCTCGGGTGAGATCGCTGCCCGGCATGTGTTGGCGGTCACCTTCACCGCCCGTGCGGCGGCCGAGATGCGCGCCCGGCTCACCGCCCTCGGGGTGGGCGGCGTGCAGGCCCGTACCTTCCACGCAGCGGCCCTGCGGCAGGTGCGCTACTTTGCCCCCCGCCTGCTCGACGGCCGGGCGATGCCGGAACTCCTGGACAGCAAGGTTCGGCTGGTCACCCTGGCTGCGGCCCGGGCCGGCCTGCGTACCGACCGGGCTGCCGCCCGCGACCTGGCCAGCGAGATCGAATGGGCGAAGTCGTCGCTGGTGGAGCCGGACGAGTACGTCGTGGCGGCGGCGAAGGCACTGCGGGAGACACCGCACGAGCCGGCCAAGGTGGCGGAGGTCTTCGCCGCCTACGAGCGGATCAAGCGAAACAACGGGGTGATCGACTTCGAGGACATGCTGCGGGCAGCGGTATGGGGCATCGAGGAACACCCCGATGTCGGGCAGCAGGTTCGCGCCCAGTACCGGCACTTCGTGGTCGACGAGTACCAGGACGTCAACCCGTTGCAGCAGCGGTTGCTCGACGCCTGGCTCGGCGGCCGGGACGATCTGACCGTGGTGGGTGACGCCAGCCAGACGATCTATTCGTTCACCGGGGCGACCTCGGGCTATCTGATCGACTTTCCCCGGCAGCGGCGGGACGCGTTGGTGGTCCGTCTGGTCCGGGACTACCGGTCCACGCCACAGATAGTCGGCCTGGCCAATGCGGTGATCAAGCAGGCCAGGGGGGCCGAGGCGCGGCTCCGGCTGGAACTGGTCGGGCAGCGACCACCCGGTGCGGAACCGGATGTGCGGATCTTCACCGACGAGCCCGCCGAGGCGGCTGCGGTCGCCGTCCGCTGCCGGCAACTCATCTCCGGTGGCACCCCGGCCCGGGAGATCGCCGTACTGTTCCGGACCAACGCCCAGTCCGAGGCGTACGAGAAGGCGTTGACCGAGGCCGAGGTGCCGTACGTCGTACAGGGTGCCGAGCGGTTCTTCGAGCGGACCGAGGTACGGCAGGCCGTGGTGGCGCTGCGGGCGGCCGTCCGGTCGACCCCGGGCGGGACCCCGCTGGTTCAGGCGGTCGTGGACGCGCTTGCCGCGGTCGGCTGGGCACCGGACCAGCCCCCGCCGGGCGGAGCCGCCCGGGAACGCTGGGAGGCGCTGGCCGCGCTGGTCCAGCTGGCCGAGGAGTACGCGTCGACGCCGGTGCTGGTCCCACTCGGCGAGGCCGCCATCTCGGAACGGCCGGTGTCGCTGGCCGACTTCTGTGAGGAGTTGCAGCGGCGGGCCGCACAGCAGCATGCACCGACGGTCGAGGGCGTCACGTTGGCATCCCTGCACTCGGCGAAGGGGCTGGAGTGGGATGCCGTGTTCCTGGTCGGGCTCGCGGATGGCACGCTGCCGACCACGTACGCCAGGACGGCCGAACAGATCGAGGAGGAGCGGCGGCTGCTCTATGTCGGGGTGACCCGGGCCCGGGAGTGGCTCTGGTTGTCGTACGCCTCGGCCCGCTCACCCGGTGGTCGGACCCGCCGCCCGTGCCGGTTCCTGCCGCAGTTCGACCGGTCCGGTGGCCAGCGGGCAGCGGGCGGAACCGAGAACAGTCGGAAATCCGACCGTAGACGTAATCAGGTGATCTCCTGCCGGGTCTGTGGGGCGACCCTGCTAGCCGGTGCGGACCGCAAGTTGGGCCGCTGTCCGACCTGCCCCTCCGATCTCGACGAGGAACTGTTCGAGCGATTGCGTGAGTGGCGGATCCGGGTGGCCGGGGAACAGAAGGTCCCCGCATACGTGGTGTTCACCGACGCGACGCTGACCGCGCTGGCCGAACGCCGGCCGAGTCGGGACGAGGAACTGCTGGCCATCGCCGGAATCGGCCCCCGGAAACTGGGCCTGTACGGGGCCGCTGTGCTGGCTCTCGTCGGTGGAGCGACGGTCGACGAACTGGCTCCGGAAAAAACTTCCGCAACAGAGGCGTAAAACCGTTTGCCCTCGCGTGGGCATGCGGCATAGCCTCATGACGCACCTCGCGAGTGGCGGCATTGATGCTGCTCAGAGGGCAGGACCGAGTAAGTGACGAGTGCAGGACAGGAGGTGGCCCCAATGGAGATCTACACCTACGAGCGACCGTCGGCGCTGCCAGTTGTCTGCGCTCCGATGCCGGCTGTCTGGGCCCCGCTGACAGTCGCTGCTTCCTCGGTTCCGCAGGTGCACCAGGTCCAGGCTCAGGCCGAGCTGCTCCTGGCCGTTGCGCCGGCTGGAAACAAGGGGACCACTGGGTTCATGGGCAAAGGCATCCGGATCAGCAGCAAGCGGACGGATGTTCGCGGTGTTCCGCCTCGAGGTAGACCGGTCTGACTGACCTTCCGGCTCACCTCGAGGCCGCGGAACCCGCTACCGGGATCCGCGGCCTCAGTGTTTTGCACCACGTTCTGCACCACCCAGTACGTCGAAAGACAGCGATCAGAAGATCGAATTGAGAGAGAGGTGACCGGGCGATGAGTCTGGCGTTGGCCACCCTCGACGTGAATGTCGAGATCGAGGCGAACCTGCCCTGCCGGAAGTTCGACCCCGACCTGTGGTTCTCTGACTCGCCCACCGAGCTGGAGCTGGCCAAGTCGCTCTGCGGGGACTGCCCGCTGCGCGTCGAGTGCCTGGCCGGTGCGGTGGAGCGGGCCGAGCCGTGGGGCGTCTGGGGCGGCGAGATCTTCGAGCGTGGCGCGGTCATCCCGCGCAAGCGGCCGCGTGGTCGCCCGCGCAAGGAGGACGTCGCACGGGACGCGGTCCTGCGGGTCGAGGCCGAGGCGCGGCTGGCGGGCAACGAGCTCGCCGAGTCCCGCAACGTGGTCCGGTTGGCGGCCTGACATGTTCCCGATCCGTATGTCCGTCGGCGCCCCGGTGGCGCTGATAACCACCCTGAACATCGAGAATTCCACCCATAGCGGAGCAGCGAAGATGTATTTACTCCACGAAGCGTTGTCCAAGACTCGAATGCGTCGGCCTCAGGCCGGCACCACCACGAGCACTGAGGCAACCCGATCCGCCCGTAACGTCGCACTGGAGAGCCGCCGCCGGGCGGCCCGCGAGCTGGGCACCCGATAACTGAATCCGACACAACCGGGGGTTGAGGGCCGGTCGGGACGGAGCGGACAGCTCCGTTCCGACCGGCCCTTCCGGTCTTCGTCGCATACGTCGCCGTCGCCCTTGCCCGACGCTGGTCGACACCGGCGTGAACTGGGAGCCCGTTGCCCGCCCTTGCCGGTCGGGCCGGACGGGGTCAGGCGGGGGTGGGCAGGGTCAGGCGGGGTGGGCGAATCCGGGCAGCCAGCGTTCCAGGATCGACCGGTAGGGGGCCTTCGCCTCCAGTTGGCAGAGCACACCGATCGAGCCGAGCGTCACCCGGTGGATCAGCAGGTACGCCGGCGGCAGGTTGAGCTGCCGACTCAGCTGGTAGGCGGGCGACCTCGGGCTGCCCAACCGGGCTGCCTCGGCCCGCAACCAGGCCCGGGTGAAGCGGAAGTCGTCGACCGAGAGCGGTTCCAGCATCGGCAGCACGAAGTCGAGCACCGCCTGGGCGTTGATCGAATCGGTCTGCTTGACGAAGCCCTCGTCCCGCAGTCCGGCCACGACGGCTTCGGCGTCGCCGGCCAGGGCCAGCCGGAGCAGGCGGCCGATCGGTTCCGGCGCGCCCTCCGGGAGCCGGGCCACCCCACCGAAGTCGAGTACGCCGAGTCGCCCGTCCGGCAGCAGTCGGAAGTTGCCTGGATGCGGGTCGGCATGCAACAGCCCGGCTCGGCTGGGCGCCGACAGGTGCAGGGTGGCCATCAGGTAGCCGGCCTGGTCCCGTTCGCTCTCCGTACCGCTGCGGATGATCTGGGACAGCGGGGTGCCTTCGACCCAGTCGGTGACCAGTACCCGGGGCGAGGCGGCCACCACCTCCGGCACGTAGATCTCCGGATCGCCGGCGTACGCGGCGGCGAAGGCACGCTGCGACTCGGCCTCCAGTTCGTAGTCGAGTTCCTCGGTGATCCGGTCACGCAACTCGACGAGTAGCGGCTTGATGTCCAGCCCGGGTTGGATGGCGCGGAACATGCCGCTGAGCATGGACAGCTGCTTGAGATCGGCCAGTAGCGCTTCCCCGGCCCCCGGATACTGCACCTTGACGGCGACCTGCCGCTTGGCGGTCTTGCTGGTCCGGCGTCGCCGGTTGCCGGCGGCGGGCTCGGTCGGCGGACCCTGCCAGATCGCCCGGTGCACCTGCCCGATGCTGGCGGCAGCCGTCGGGGTGTCGTCGAACTCGGCGAAGTGTGAGCGCCAGTCCGGCCCCAGTTGCTCGGCGAGGACCCTGTGCACGCTGGCCACGGGCAGCGGTGGGGCCGCCTCCTGGAGCTTGGTCAGCGCCTGCCGGTACGGGGCGGCGATCTCCTCGGGCAACGCGGCCTCGAAGACCGACAGCGCCTGGCCGAACTTCATCGCCCCGCCCTTGAGCTGGCCGAGCACGCTGAACAGTTGTTCGGCGGTGCGTTGCTGGATCTCGGCCGAGATCACTTCGCTGGCCAGCCCGGTGACCCGCTTGCCCATGCCGAGGACGGTCCGCCCGGCGAAGCCTAGCGGCAGTGCAGCGAGCTTGGCGGTCCGGGAGACGGCCCGGCGCGGGATGTCGGTCACCAGATCATTGTTACCGAATTCGTCGGGTCGCTGCCGCCACGAAAGGGTGGGTAGGACCACCTCCACCGCCAGGTTTGTCAATTGGCTTGGTGACAGTTGGGATGTATGGAACATATCCTCCACTATCGCCGCCGCCCGATGCAGCGACAGGCCGGGTGTGGTGGCCAGGCCCGCCGCCGTACCCGGCCCGGGGTGCTGATCTCCACGGCACCACCCACGGTCTCCGGTAGGCCGCCGTCGAGGAAGGTCAGGATCTCCCCGACCGTGTAACCAACGGCCGCGATCAGCGTCGAGGCGGCGCACGGCTCGGTCGTACCGGCGACGGCGAGTTGGGCAGCCAACTCCGGCCAGTCCGGGTCCCGGTCCCGCCGGTGCAGGTCGAGGCAGTTCAAACAGGGTGAGCCACCAGCCTGGACCAGTGGTCCGATGACGGGCACGCCGTCGCGTATCCCCAGCAACAGGTGCGCCTGGCGGCGCTGGGCGTAACCGGCGGCGAGGAGTCCGGCGGGACGATCCGTGCCGACCTGCACCACCAGGCTGGCCCGGCCGCGCCGTACCGGTCCGGTTTCCGTACCGGGCGCGACCCGGGCGATTGCGTCGACCACCGCGGCGGTCCGGGGCCGGCGGATGTCGCTGGCCAGCAGGCCGCTGCCGATGGCATCGGGAGGTTCCACCTGGCCGGCGATGTCCGCGCTGACGTGCCCCACACCCGCCTGGGCGAGGGCGATCGCCACCGGTGCGGCCAGCCGGCCACGGCCGGTCACCAGCACCTGTGCGGCGGCCCGGCGGCGGAGCGCCTGCGCCGGGGTTCCCGGGGCATCCGGGCCGCGCAGGGCGATGGCCGCAGCTTCGGCGGAAAGTCGCTGGCGGGCCGGTTCGGGCAGGTCGTGGGGGAGCAGGGTGTGTGCGCCGACGACCAGGCCCGCGTCCCGCAGCGTCTCGATCAGGGTACGGGCGTCGTCCCGGGAGACGCTGAGCCGGGCGGCGTGATCAAGGATCATCCGCTCGCTGTGTGCTCCGTCGAGCAGATCCAGCAGGCGGGCGGTGCCGGGGTCGGCCACCTCCAGCAGGACGGCCCGGGCCGGGTCCAGGCCGAGTTGCAGGGTGTGGCGGTTGCGCCAGAGCCGGGCGAGGCCGGGCAGCAGCGTTGGTCGGGGGAGCGGGCTGGCCAGCTTGTTCTTGGTCATGGGGCGACACACTGTCACCGTCACCGGGCGGCCCGTACGTCGTTGTCCACAGCCGTCCCGGTCTCCGCAGGGTGTTGTCCACAGGAATTCGGTCGATATCCACAACTGGCGGGTAGCTTTTGTCGCCCCGTGGACACATTGAGTCATGTCCACATCGCGACAGCGTGGCCATCTTCCAGCCGGCTGCTTCGGGCATACGTGGGAAGGGGCGGCCGATCGGCCGCCCCTTCCCACGGTTGGGTACCTGATCGCCTGTGGCTAGACCTTCGCCTTGCCCAGGATCCGGTTCACGGTGGTGCCACAGACCGGACACTTGCCCTTGGCCATGTTCATGCCGGTCTTCGACACCTCGACCGTGCCCTCGAAATCGCGCTTCTCCTTGCACTTGACGCAGTACCCGTTGTAGGTCTGGGCCTGTTCGGCCACGTTGCCCCTCCTCGTCCTTTCCCGTCGATCCTGTGATCAGGACGGGCGCCCAGCGGCGGGCCAGTTGGCTCCGGCGCGGGGGTCTTCTCCTCGGTCACCACGTGACCGCCGGCTCGCGGACCCTACCCAGGTCTGGGCGGTCCCATGTCAGTAATGCGTCGACACTGTGAGGAAGCCGACGACGAGAGTGTGCATGCCGGAATAGGTCGGATAAGTCAGTTTCGCAGGGACACGCCGGGTGAATCCCTCAAGTTGCCCGTAAGAGTGCTGTCGGACGGGCACGCGGAGTGATCGTTTACCGTGGGCCGGTACGTCCGTTCAGGCGGCGCAAGGTGCCGTGCGAAGATCTCCGACGGGGTGTTCGGAGTCGCCGGTGAGGCCGCTGACCAAAGAATTTTTAGGACGATCTATCCCTAAGCAGGATTTTTCTGACGCGTGTCGGCGCGTTGACTCTTGCGGTCCCCTGGTCACTACCCGTTAGCTTGCCTTCGTGAACCAAACCCGGGGCTGCGCGGGCCGGTAATGGCTGGGGCGCGTAAGCCGGTCGTCGAGGTACGGCGCAGCCAGCGCCGGCGTCGGACGGTGTCCGCCTACCGGGATGGCGAGCGCGTCGTGGTGCTCATCCCCGACCAGTTCTCCCGGGCGGAGGAGTCCGAGTGGGTCGACCGGATGCTCGCCCGGCTGGCTGCCCGTGAGGAACGGCTCGTCCGGTCGGATGACGAACTGCTGGTCCGGGCCCGTCGCCTGATCAGCCGATACCTGAGCGAGCATGGCGAGGGTGCCATCCCGGAGAGCGTTCGCTGGGTGACCAACCAGAAGAGCCGGTGGGGTTCGTGTACCCCGGCCGACCGGACGATCCGCATCTCGCACCGGATCCAGGACATGCCCGACTGGGTGATCGACTACGTGCTGCTGCACGAGTTGGCCCACCTCGTCGTGCCCAGCCACAACGCCCGCTTCTGGGCGCTGGTCGGGCGCTATCCGAAGGCCGAGCGGGCCCGTGGCTACCTGGAGGGCGTCGCGGCGGCGGGCATCGACCCGGCCGGCATCGACCCGGCCGGCATCGAGGCGGCCGGCTGAGCGTCCGTCCGTGGGCCCGGCGACGCTAGGCTCTGCGGATGGCACGACGTGTGGTGGTGGCGCTGCTGGGGGCGACCGGCTGGGGGCCGCCCGGCATCGACCTGGCAGCCTGGCGGGCGGCACTTGTCGAGGACGTGGTGGATCTGATCGCCACGCTCAACGAGGTGGAACCGGCGATCGCGGCGGTCCCCGCCGATCGCGTACTGGCCGAGGCCGTCGCCTGGCCCGGGATGCCGATCTACGAGGTGCCGGTCCGGACCGTCAACGCTGTCCTGGCGGCAACTACCGCCGCCGGCTACGACCAGGCGGCCGTGATCGCCGCCGACGCCCCTGACCTGCCCGCTCTGCTGCTGGCCAAGCTGCTTCGTCCGCTCACGACCCGGGCCGTCGCGGTCGCGCCCGGTGGAGCCGGGTTGCTCGGCGTGGCCGCCCGACTGCCGGCACCGGACTGGTTGCCGGAAATCGATCTCGACGCTGCGGACGCCGCTACGGTGCGGGCCGCCGCCCCGCGTGCCGCGGACGTGGCGGTGACGCCGTCCTGGCGTCGCCTGCGCGGCCCTGCGGACCTGGCGACCCTCGATCCGGCGGTTGAGGGCTGGGACGTCACTCGCGTGCTGCTCGGCGGCTGAGTGTCGTCACCCCCGCCGTCCGCGTCACCCCGCCGTCCGCGTTGATCATGAAGTTGTTGTCGCGAAAAGTCCGATACGTGAACAACAACTTCATGATCAACTAGGCGAGGGGGGGTTACTCGGGCTTGCCGAAGTCGAAGTCGTCCAGGTCGCCGAGGTCGAGTTGGGCCCGGGCGAAGGCGTCCGGGTCGGCGAAGTCCTCGCCGGAGGGGAGCAGGTCCGGGTGACCCCACAGCGCGTCCCGCCCGGCGATGCCCCGGTGCTCGGTCAGCGCCGCCCACAGGGCCGCCGCCTCGCGGAGTCGCCGCGGACGCAACTCCAGTCCGACCAGCGCAGCGAACGTCTGCTCGGCCGGGCCACCGGCGGCCCGACGGCGACGGAACGCCTCGCCGAGCCGTACCACGTTGGGCAGCCGTTCGCCGGCCGCGCTGTCGACGACATGGCAGACCCAGCCCTCGACCAGGGCCAGTGCGGTCTCCAGCCGGGCCAGGGAGGCCTTCTGCGCCGGGGTGTCCTCCGGTATGAAGATCCCTTCCAGGGCCATGGCCTGCATCGACTCCGGGTTGGTCGGATCGACCCGCCCCATCGCCTCCTCGATCGCCTCGCGGTTGACCGTGATGCCGGAGGCGTACATCTCCACCGCCGTCAGGACGTGCCCGCGCAGCCACGGTACGTGTTGGAACAGTCGTTGATGTGCGGCCTCGCGCAGGGCGACGTAGAGGCGTACCTCGTCCTCGGGCAGCTCCAGGCCCTCGCCGTACGCCTTGATGTTGGCCGGGACCAGCGCGGCAGTGCCGGCCGGCCCGAGCGGTAGGCCGATGTCGCCGGCGGAGAGCACCTCGGCGGCCAGTGAGCCGAGCGCCTGCCCGAGCTGGCCGCCGAAGAGCGCGCCGCCGAGCGTGGTGACCATGGACTGCATCGGGCCGAGCTGGGCACGGGCCTCGGGCGGCACCAGGTTGCCCATCGCCCCGACCATCTGCGCCGCGACCGGGTCGCACAGCTTGCGCCAGACGTCGAGGGTCTTGTAGATCCACTCGTTGCGGTTCCACGAGACCAGGCTGTGGATGCCCGACGGCAGGGCCGAGGTGGGTTCGAGCCACAGGTCGGCCAGGCGCAGCGCCTCCTCCACCGCGTTTCGCTCATACGGCGTCACGGCCGGGTCACCCGCCGAGGCGAGCTGGCTGGACGCCACCTGACGGGCCAGGTCCCAGTTGACCGGACCACTGCCCGGTGCACTGAGCATCTGCTGCAGCTGGGTCATGAACTGCTGCAGTTGGGCGGGGTCGTTGGGGTCGGGCGGTTGACCACCGGGGAGCGCGAAGCCGAACGGAATATCAGGCACGACATCTACGGTACGCGCGCCGGAGGAGATAGTGCCGGTCCAGGCATTGCGCTCAGGGAGAACTGGGGGTTCACACGCAGAACGGAACCGGACCGCTCGGTACGCTCTGGGCCATGAGACGTCGCGGCATCACCGTTCTCCTCGGTGCGCTGATCACTGCCCTGCTCAGCATCGGGGTGCTTGCGGCGCCCATTCCGTACGTGGTGCTCGGCCCCGGGCCGACGGTGGACACGCTGGGTGCCGACGACGGTAAGCAGGTGATCCAGGTTTCCGGCCAGGAGACCAGCGCCTCCGCCGGTCAGCTCCGACTCACCACGGTCGGTGTGCAGCCCAACGTGAAGCTGCTGTCGGCGATCGCGGGTTGGCTCTCCGACGACGAGGCGGTGGTGCCGCGCGAACTCATCTACCCGCCCGGCCAGACGCAGCAGCAGGTGGACGAGCGCAACGCGGAGGACTTCGCGGCGTCGCAGACGAGTGCGGAGACCGCGGCACTGATCAAACTCGGCTACCCGGTCCAGGTGGTGGTGAAGACGGTGACCCCGGACGGACCGTCGGTGGGCGTGTTGCAGCCGGACGACATCATCACCTCGGTCGACGGACAACCGGTGACCTTCGGCCGGAAGCTCACCAGCCTGGTCCAGGCCAAGCCGGCCGGCAGTGCGTTGAGCATCGGCTACACCCGGGCCGGCACGCCGGGCACCGCGACGGTCACCAGCCGGGAGCAGGACGGCAAACCGCGGATCGGTGTGGCGATCGAGCAGCGTCAACCGCACCCGTTCGACCTGAAGATCGACCTCGATCACATCGGTGGGCCGAGCGCGGGACTGATGTTCGCCCTCGGCATCGTGGACAAGCTGACCCCCGAGGACCTGACCGGTGGGAAGATCATCGCTGGTACGGGGACCATCAACGAGGAGGGCAAGGTCGGACCGATCGGCGGGATTCCACAGAAGCTCGTCGGCGCGAAGCTGGCCGGCGCGAAGGTCTTCCTCGTGCCGGCGGACAACTGCGCCGAGGCGTTGCGCAACCCCCAGCCCGACCTTCCACTGCTCAAGGTCGACACGCTCGACGATGCGTTGACCGCTCTGGAGACCCTGCGTGCGGGGGGTCAGCCGACGCGTTGCTGACCGGCCACGCTGACCTTGACTCACTACATTCAGAAACACCCCGTACTCTGGGTGCCTGGTCGGAGCCGGTCACACCGAGCATGCGGAGCAAATAGTGGTCATGCGAAGCAGTCCTCTACCGAGAATGAGCAGGCGTGGGCGCGTCACGGTCGGCGTGCTGCTCGGGGTGTTCGTGCTCTTCACCCTGCTGGGTTGGGGGGTGCAGGCCTGGACCGACTGGTTGTGGTTCGACGAGGTCGATTACACCCAGGTCTTCAAGGGTGTGCTGCTCACCCGGGTGCTGCTCTTCATCGCCGTCGGGCTGGCCATGGCGGTCGTGATCGGCGGCAACCTCTGGCTGGCCTACCGGCTACGGCCGATGCTGCGCCCGCACTCGGTCGAGCAGGCCACGCTGGAGCGCTACCGGATGCTGCTGGCCCCGAGGATCGGCACCTGGTTCGTGGCGATCGCGGTGCTCGTCGGCCTCTTCGCCGGACTGTCCGGCCAGAGCCGGTGGAGCCAGTGGATGCTGTTCCGCAACTCCCAGGACTTCGGGGTCAAGGACCCGGAGTTCAAGATCGATGTCGGGTTCTACGTCTTCGAGTACCCGTTCCTGCGCTATCTGCTGGGGCTCGGCTTCACCGCGATCGTGCTGGCCGTGATCGGCTCGTTGGCCGTGCACTACATCTTCGGCGGCGTCCGGTTACAGGGGGCCGGCGACCGGATGACCGGCGCGGCCCGGGCCCACCTGACCAGCCTGGTCGCCGTCTTCGTGCTGCTCAAGGCCGTCGCCTACGTGCTGGACCGACGGGCGATGCTGCTGGAGTACAACGAGGGCACCAAGCTGTACGGTGCCGGCTACGCCGACGTCAACGCGTTGCTGCCGGCCAAGGAGACGCTGGCGCTGATCTCCATCGTGGTGGCGGTGGCCATCATCGTGTTCTCCAACGCGGTGATGCGTAACCTCGTCTGGCCGGGTATCTCGCTGGCCCTGCTCGGCGTCTCGGCCGTGGCGATCGGCGGAATCTATCCGTGGGCCGTGCAGACCTTCGAGGTCAAGCCCAGCGCCAAGGACAAGGAAGCGCCGTACATCGAGCGCAGCATCAAGGCGACCCGGGCGGCGTTCGGGCTGGATGACACCCAGAGCAAGCCGTACGCGGCGGCCAACCTCAAGCCGCCGCCGAGCCTGGCCACCGACACGACGGTGGTGCCCAACGTCCGGTTGCTCGACCCGCAACTCGTCTCCGAGACCTACACCCAGCTCCAGCAGGTCCGGGGCTTCTACGACTTCGGCCCGAAGCTCGACATCGACCGCTATGCGGTCGGGCCGCAGGGCCAGACCAGGACCCAGGACTACGTGGTCGGTCTCCGCGAGATCAACTACAGCGAGCTGACCGAGCAGCAGCGTGGCTGGATCAACCGGCACACCGTCTTCACCCACGGCTACGGCCTGGTCGCCGCGCCGGCGAACAAGGTGGTCTGCGGCGGTCAGCCGTTCTTCGTCTCGGGCTTCCTCGGGGACCGGACACAGGAGGAGGCCTGCTCGTCGCAGACCGAGGAGATCCCGACCGAGCAGCCGCGGATCTACTACGGCGAGCAGATGGGCGAGGGCGACTACGCGATCGTCGGCCAGGTCGACAAGGACCGGCCCGTCGAGTTCGACCGGCCGACCAGCGCCGGTGGGGAGCAGCACTACACCTACACCGGTGCCGGCGGCGTCGAGATCGGCTCGTTCACCCGCAAGCTGCTCTACGCCATCAAGGAGCAGGAGAGCAACTTCCTGCTCTCCGGGGCCATCAACGAGAACTCCAAGCTGTTGTACGTGCGTAACCCCCGGGACCGGGTGGAGAAGGTGGCCCCGTTCCTGACCCTGGACGGTGACCCGTACCCGGCGGTGGTCGGTGGGCGGATCCAGTGGATCATCGACGGATACACCACCTCGGCGACCTACCCGTACGCCCAGCAGGTCAACCTGCAGACCGAGACTGCCGACGAGTTGACCGGCCTGGGCACGTTCCAGCTGGCCAAGACCAACGTCAACTACATCCGCAACTCGGTGAAGGCCACCGTCGACGCGTACGACGGCACGGTGAAGCTCTACCAGTTCGACGACACCGACCCGGTGCTGAAGGCCTGGAACAAGGCGTTCGGTGGCGATCTCGTGGTGCCCAAGGCGGAGATCCCGGCCGAGTTGGCCGCACATTTCCGCTACCCGGCCGACCTGTTCAAGGTGCAGCGCAACCTGCTGTCGAACTTCCACGTGACCGACCCGGGCGACTTCTACTCCGGCCAGGACTTCTGGGAGGTGCCGAACGTCCCGGACGCGCCGGACAGCAACAAGAAGCAGCCGCCGTACTACCTGCTGACCCAGTTGCCCGGCCAGGACGGTGCCCGGTTCCAGCTCACTTCGGCGGTGACCCCGCGTGGCCGGCAGAACCTCGCCGCGTTGATCTCCGGGTCGTACGTGGACGGCAAGCCGCGCCTGGAGGTGCTGGAGTTGCCGGACCAGACGGCGGTCTCCGGGCCGGTGCAGGCGCACCAGCGGATGACCAACAACGCCACCATCCGACAACAGCTGAACCTGCTCTCCTCCAACCAGGCCCAGGTGCAGTACGGCAACCTGCTCTCGCTGCCCTTCGGGGACGGCATGCTCTACGTCGAGCCGGTGTACGTGAAGCTCAACCAGACCAACGCCTACCCGGTGTTGCAGAAGGTGCTGTTGTCCTACGGTGACGGCGGCTCGTACGTCGTGCTGGCCGACAACCTGGCCGATGGCATCAAGCAGTTGGTCGAACAGGGTAAGAAGGCCGAGGGCGGAACCACACCGCCGCCGGACGGGGGCACCACGCCACCCGGGGACGGCGGCACCCCGCCGATGACCGGGGAGTTGGCGGCGGCTGCGGCCCGGGTCCAGGCCGCCATCGCCGAGGTCAAGGCCGCGCAGGCGTCCGGCGACTTCGAACGGTACGGCCGAGCCCTGAAGGCGCTGGACGAGGCGATGACCGCCTTCCAGGCCGCCCAACAGGCTGCTTCGCCCGCTGCGTCGCCGAGGCCGACCGGCTCGCCGGGGGCACCGGCCGGGTCGCCCCCGCCCAGCGCGCCAGCGTCACCGGGCGGGTGATCAACCCGTAGTCCCTACCGCCCGCAGCCAGCGCTGCAACCCGGGCCATCGCCATCGGGTTGCAGCGCTGTTTTGCTGGGTGGCTTCGGGTGCTTTCCGACCTGTTTTGCGGTCAGGTCGTCCGGTGCGCTAATGTAAGCGGGCCGACGCGGGGTGGAGCAGCTCGGTAGCTCGCTGGGCTCATAACCCAGAGGTCGCAGGTTCAAATCCTGTCCCCGCTACCAATTGACGACCCGGTTCCAGATTCTGGAGCCGGGTCGTTTTCTTTCCGTCGGGCTGCGACAGCCTTTCAGTCGGGGTGCGACAGCCTTTCCGTCGGGCTGCGACAGCTTTTCCGTCGGGGGGCAAGCGGATTCGGCCGGTTCGCCCCGGGCGACGCAGCGTGCTGGTTTCGTACGAATCCCTGGCCTTTGCCAGCCCGCTTCGTGATCGCCGCTGCCGATGCGCTACTGTTAGTGGGCCGACGCGGGGTGGAGCAGCTCGGTAGCTCGCTGGGCTCATAACCCAGAGGTCGCAGGTTCAAATCCTGTCCCCGCTACCAAGCGATGTAGGTCAGAAGGCCGATTCTCGAACTTTCGAGAGTCGGCCTTCTGATTTTCCGCCCCTGTCCAGCCGGGGCGGCCCTCGACGTCGAGGGCGGGGGTGCGCAGGTCGTTCACGTCCAGCCGTACGGATCCGACCCGAGCGGTATCCGGTCGGATCCGAAGTCGGCTCTGCTTTCCCGGGACAGCTCTCAGCATTCGTCCAGTTTCGATTGGTACGGTCCCGGCACAGCGCTCCATAGTGGACGAAAGTGATCTCGACCATTGGTCGGCCCACCCGGCCACGGCGGGGAATGGGGCGCGCAATTGCTGTCACCCGTTGGGAGTTGTAGTGGTCTTCAAGAGGATGCTGGGTGCCTTCGGTGTCGGGGGGCCGAGTGTCGACACGGTCCTGTCCAACCCGAACACCCGCCCGGGACTGCCGCTGGATGGGCAGGTCAACCTGGTCGGCGGCAGCCACGACGTGGACATCGAGCAGCTGACGGTCGGTCTGGTGACCCGGGTCGAGGTCGAGGGCGGTGACGAGGAGTACGACGCGCTGGTGGAGTTCACCCGGGTCGGAGTCGGTGGACCGCTGCGCCTTGCGGCGGGGCAGCACCTGTCGATCCCGTTCCGGGTGCCGATGCCGTGGGAGACCCCGGTCACCGACCTGAACGGGCAGCGCCTGCATGGGATGACCATGGGGCTACGTACCGAGGTGGCGATCTCGGGCGCCATCGACAAGGGCGACCTGGATGCCGTGTACGTGTATCCGCTGCCGGTGCAGGAACGGATCGTCGAGGCGTTCGCCCGGCTCGGATTCCAGTTCAAGCGGGCCGACCTTGAGCGGGGGCAGCTGTACGGCGTACCGCAGACGCTGCCGTTCTACCAGGAGATCGAGTTCTTCGCCCCGCCGCAGTACGCCCACGGGATAGCCGAGGTGGAGCTGACGTTCGTGGCGAACCCGCACGGCGTTGAGGTGATTCTGGAGTTCGACAAGCGGACCGGGGCGTTCGGCGGCAGCCACGACGCGATCAGCCGCTACAGCGTGGCTCACACCGAGGCGGACCAGGGCGACTGGCTCGCCCGGGTCGACGGGTGGGTACGGCAGGCGCTCGAACGCCACCAGTCGGCCGTTTCCGCGTTCGGCGGCAACCCGTACGGCGCTCCCGGATACCCGCCGGCATACAGCCACGGGGGTTACGGACATGGCGGTTACGGCCATGGCGGCCACTACGAGGAGCACCACGAGCGCAGCGGCCCGGGGATGGGGGCGGTCGTCGCGGGTGCGGTCGGGGGCGCGGCGCTCGGCTTCGCCGGCGGAATGCTGATCGACGAGGTCTTCGACGATGACGACGACGAGTCGGCCGAGGCGGACGGCGACGACGAGTAACCACCGGTCGGTGCGGGACGACCAGCCGGGGCGATGGCCGTCCCCGGCGCCGCCACCAGGCTGATCCCGATCATGGCCGACCGGCGCGTCGGTTGGCCATGGTTCGTCACCGGTAGCCGTACCCCAGCGGGGGCTGGCCTGTTTTGCAGCGGCTCGGCGTGGGGCCGGGCCATCTGAAAGGAGTGAACATGCTGGGACTGGAAGCGAAGCTGTCCAAGGACTGGGAGGGCAAGAGCGCGCAGGAGCTTGCGGACGCCCCGGTCACCGCCATCCAGGGGGTGTCGGAGGGCGACGCGGAGTTGCTGCTGAAGGCCTTCGGCATCAAGACCGTCCGGGACTTCGGCACCAACAAGTACTTCCGGTGGGCCAATTCGATCGTGACGCTGGCCGACTAGTCCCCGGCGCAGGCGTTTTCTGCGGCCAGCGTGGGCGCCGGCCGTGGCTGGGCGCGTAGGCGTCCTCTGCAACGAGCGCGGGCGCCCGCTGTGGCGGGCGTAGGCGGCTGACGAGACCGGCGGGGTGGTGTCTGGGACACCACCCCGCCGGTTGTCGCGTCTTCGCCGATGGACCGGACCCGATCCGCCCCCGAGTCGGATAACGGCCAACCCAGGGTCAGGCTTGCGCGCACCGGGGAGGATGGGGGCATGTCTGTATTGGGTACGTGGTGGGCGCGGCTGAGCGCGGTTGTCAGCGGCGTGATGTTGACCCTGCTGGTTCCGGCCGCTGCCTGGGCATCGACCGACACCGGGGCAATGGTCGTGGAGGCTGCCCGGCGGCGGCCCCGGGGCTTCGGCGGCTTCTTCGGGGCGATCTGCTGCCTCGTCGTGGTCGGCATTGTGGTGCTGGTGCTGTTCTTCGTGATGCGCAACCGGCGGGGCCGCGGCTGACCGAGGGGTCGGTGACGGTGGCTCGGCTGGGCGACCATCGACCCGATCGTCACCGATGCTCCGTCTGGCCAGCCGACCGGTGGAAGATCAGCTGACCAGAGCGGCATTCGCGCGGGCGATGAACTGGATCGCGGCTCCCCGGCTGGTCTGCTGGCCGGACCGGGCGCTTTCCGCGGTCGTCGCCAGCAGGGCACGCACCCTGCCGTGACCCTTCGGCGGCGGGACCGGGGCCGGTCCGAACCGGCTGCTCATCGCATTCTCGAAGGCTGCAACCCGCTTCATGCCCTGGTCGGTCAACGACTGTTCGACGACCCGCCGGATGTTCAGGTTCGCGTTCAGGCCGCGTTCGGCACCGAGAACCCGGCCGACCTCCGTCTCGTTCGTCAGGAAGTCGATGACGTCGGCGACGGTCTGCGGGTGGCGGGTGCCATGGAAGCCGGCCCAGTACATCGAGGCCCGCGCCCAGTGGGCCTCGGGTGCTCCGGGGTAGGAGATCACGGCGAGTTCGTCGCCGGTGTGGCGTTGCAACTCCGGCAGCTCGTCGGCCCAGGCGAAGACGGTGGCGACCCGCCCGGACACGATTGGCTGCCGAGCGGGGTCCGGCTCGTCGGTCGCCCGGACGACGACCGGTCCCGGGGCGGTGCGGTTGGACCGGGCACTCTGCCACATGTCCAGCCAGCGGGTCAGATCATCGACCGTGAAGCCGACCTGCCGTCCGTGGTAGAGCTCCCGGCCGTGCGTTCGTAACCACAGCCACAACGCCCTGTAGTCGCCGGACGGGTCCATGGTGCCGGCCACCCGACCTTCGCTGCGCCTGCCGACGGTGCCGATCCAACGGAAGAACTCGTCGTACGACATCCCGATGTGCGGCTCGGGCAGTTTCAGGCGTCGGAGCAGGGACCGGTTGTAGATCAGTCCCGGAGTGTTCCCGGCGGCGGCCACGGCCACCGTCCGGCCGCCGATCCGCCCGTACTGCACCAGGCTCGGTGGCAGGTTCCGCAGGTCGATCCGGCCGTCGGCGACGAAGTCGGTCAGGTCCAGCACGATCCTGCGGTGGGCGTACTCGCTGAGGTGGCCGTCGTCGATCTGGAACAGGTCGGGTGCGTTTCCACCCATGGTCTGGGTGGCCAGCCGGTCGTAGTAACCGGTCTCCCCCTGCCAGGTCAAACGGAACGTCACCGACGGATGCCGGCGGGAGTAGAGCGCGAGGGCGCGTTCGGTCAGCGTGGCCCGTTCCTTCCCACCCCACCAGAAGACCGACAGTTCGACCCGCTCGTTGGCCGGGTCGGTCGGCTCCTCGGTGCACGCTGTCGTACCGCCGACGAGCAGCGTGGCACCGGAGAGGACCGTCGCTTGCAGCAGACGTCGCCGGGTCGGGGCCGGCGGGCCCGAGCGGATCGGGACGGGAGAGGAAAGCGGCAAGGGATCTCCTGACGGTCGGCCCGGACCCGGTTGCTGGTCGGCCGGGTCAGCCACCTGAGTGATGATCCTGACCATTTACACAGGCTGTTCCGCCGGGTGTCAACGGTCATCCGGGTACGCCAAATCGGCGCTTGCGCCGGGTCATGCTCTACTAGTGCCCGTGGAGCTGCTGCATTCGGGCAAGGTCAGGGACGTGTACGCCGATGGTGCCGACCTCATTCTGGTCGCTTCCGATCGGCTGTCGGTCTACGACGTCGTGCTACCGACCCCGATCCCGGACAAGGGCAAGCTGCTCACCGCGCTGTCCCTGTGGTGGTTCGAGCAGTTGGCGGATCTGGTCCCCAACCACGTGATCTCCGCGACCGACGTTCCCGCCGAGTTCGCCGGCCGGGCGATCCGCTGCCGGCGGCTGAACATGGTGCCGGTCGAGTGCATCGCCCGGGGCTACCTGACCGGTTCGGGGCTCAAGGAGTACGAGCGGCTCGGTTCTGTCTCCGGCGTCCCGCTGCCGCCCGGTCTGGTCGAGGCGTCGAAGCTGCCCGAAGCGGTGTTCACCCCCACGACGAAGGCGCCGCTCGGGGAGCACGACGAGTCCATCGACTTCGAGGGCGTGGTCGCCAAGGTGGGGGCCGACACCGCGGCCGAGTTGCGTGACGTCACCCTTGCCGTCTACCGCCGGGGGGCCGAGTTGGCCGCCGAGCGGGGCATCATCGTCGCCGACACCAAGGTCGAGTTCGGTTGGACGCCGGACGGGACGCTGATGCTGGCCGACGAGGTCCTCACCTCAGACTCGTCGCGTTTCTGGCCGGCAGAGTCGTACCAGCCCGGCCGGACGCAGTTCTCCTTCGACAAGCAGTATGTCCGCGACTGGGCGGTTGGTACCGGTTGGGACAAGCAGGCGCCGGCCCCCGAGGTCCCAGCCGAGGTGATCGAGGCGACCCGGGCCCGCTACGTCGACGTCTATCAACGGCTTACCGGCCGTACCTGGTAGTACGGCGGCGAAGGCCGGAGAACATCCGGTTAACATGCGGCTGTGCGTGAAGAGATCGCTGTTTTCAGTGGAAGTGCCCACCCGGAACTCGCGGCCGAGATCTGTGCCCAACTCGACGTCCCACTGCTGCCCGTACGCACCTCACGGTTCGCCAACGACTGTCTGGAAGTGCAGTTGCAGGCCAACTGCCGGGAGCGGGACGTCTTCCTGATCCAGCCGCTCGTGCCACCCGTACAGGAAAATTTGGTGGAACTGCTGCTGATGCTCGATGCCGCGCGGGGTGCGTCGGCGGCGCGTACGACGGTGGTCCTGCCGCACTACGCCTACGCCCGGTCGGACAAGAAGGACGCCCCGCGTATCTCCATCGGTGCCCGGCTGGTCGCCGACCTGCTGGTCTCGGCCGGCGCCGATCGGGTGCTGGCGATGACGCTGCACTCGCCGCAGGTGCACGGCTTCTTCAGCGTGCCGGTCGACCACCTGCACGCGCTGCGCGAGTTGGCCAACTACTTCAAGCGGTACGACCTGACCGACACCGTGGTGGTCTCGCCCGACCTGGGCAACGCCAAGGAGGCGGCGGCCTTCGCCCGGATGCTCGGCACACCCGTGGCCGCCGGGGCGAAACAGCGGTTCAGTGACGACCGGGTGAAGATCAGCGCGGTGATCGGTGACGTGGTGGACCGGCACGTCATCGTGCTCGACGACGAGATCGCCAAGGGCAGTACGGTCATCGAGCTGATGGACCACCTGCGGGACCAGAAGGTCCGCTCGATCCGGCTGGCCTGCACCCATGGCCTGTTCTCCAGCGACGCGCTCGACCGGCTCAGCCAGCAGGACGGGGTGTTGGAGATCGTCTGCACCAACACCGTCCCGATCCCGGCCGAGAAGCAGGTACCGAAGTTGAAGGTGCTCTCGGTGGCACCGGCGTTGGCGGAGGCGATGCGCCGGATCCACAACGGCGAATCGGTGAGTGCCCTGTTCGCCTAGCGTCCAACGCCAGCGCCGACGAAGAGGACGACGACGGCGGTCGGGAGCCGGAGCGGCGACTAGCCGGTCGGGTCACCGACCGCCGTACTGATCTGGATGGTGGTGCCCGTCGCGTCGGTGTTCACCACCATGTCGTCGCTGAGCTGTCGGGCCAACCACAGCCCGCGTCCACCGGTGGTGTTCGGCGGCGGGCGGTCCCGGTCGCCGAGCTGACTGGCCGCGATGCCGCCACCGCTGTCCGACACCTCACACCGTACGGTGTGGTCCTCCCGCCACAGCCGCAGCCAGCCCTGGCCGCCGCCGTGCCGTACGGCGTTCGTGATCAGCTCGTTGACGGCCAGCACGAAGTCCTCGAGGCGCTGGCCGGCCAGCCCGGACGCCTCGGCGTAGGCTGCGACGGCATGGCGGAGCCCGGTGACCCGGCCCCGATCGAATGCCTCGGCGATGAGGAGAGGAAGGCCGCTCGGCGCGACTGTGCGCGGCGCGTAGGGTTCTGTTTCGGCCATGGGCAGCGTCCCGCCGTCGATAGTCGAGTGCTTTAGCGGCTTTTTAACCCTACGTCAAGGTATGCGGCTGTGCACTTCAGCCGAGCAGGGAAGTCGGCACCCGGTGAGGATCATCGGATGATCCGGAGTGTGGCATGGTCTGGCAATGCCGTCCTCTCCCGGCAGCCTTCAGGTGCCACTGTGGCGATCCATCGCCGTCTTCCGGTTCGCCTCACTGGCGTACGTCCTCGTGCTGGTCGTGCGCAACGCACGCGACTACGCACATCCGGTCGCGGCCGTACCGGCGCTGCTGGTCATGACCGGGTGGACGATCTTCACGGCGTATGCGTACGCCCGGCCGGCCTGGCGTCGATGGCCGCTGCTGGCCGCCGATCTGGCGGTCGTCATGGCGGTCCTGCTGACCACCCCCTGGGTGGTCGGACAGTCGGCCCTGGCCGCAGGCGTGCCGACCCTGCCGGTGGCCTGGTTGGCCGGTCCGGTGCTGACCTGGGCGGTCTCCGGAGGTCGGCGCAGAGGCGTGGCGGCTGCGCTGATCATCGGTGCCGCGGACCTGACCGTACGGGAGCAGGTGAGCCAGTCGACCCTCACCGGCGGAATGCTGATGCTGCTGGCCGGGGTCGCCGTCGGACATGTCGCCCGGCTGGCCGTGATCGCCGAGGAGCGACTGCAACGCGCGGTCGAACTTGCCGCCGCGACCCGTGAGCGGGAACGGCTGGCCCGGGACATCCACGACTCGGTGTTGCAGGTACTGGCCCTGGTGCAGCGGCGGGGTGCCCACCTGGACGGCGAGGCGGGGGAGTTGGCCCGGCTGGCCGGACAGCAGGAGGCGGCGCTGCGGTCACTGATCGCCACCCGGGCACCCGACGGCGACGACGACGTTGACGGCGTCGACGGGCCATCGGACGGGGAGGAGGCAGATCTGCGTACGGTGCTCGGCGCGTACGCCTCGCCGACGGTCTCGATCGCCAGCCCGGCGACTCCGGTACGCCTTCCGGCCGGTGTCGCCCGGGAGATCAGAGCGGCGACCGGGGCGGCGCTGGACAACGCCGAGCGGCATGGTGGTGGCCGGGCGTGGGTGCTGGTCGAGGAGGAGACCGACCTGGTCGTCATCTCCGTACGCGACGACGGGCCGGGCATCCCGGCGGGCCGGCTGGCCGAGGCTGCCGACCAGGGGCGGCTGGGGGTGGCCCAGTCCATCCAGGGCCGGATGGCCACGCTGGGCGGTTCAGCCCAGATCATCTCCGCCCCGGGGCAGGGCACCGAGGTCGAGTTGCGCCTACCGAGACCGGCTCGCGACCACCGGCGGTCGGTGCCACGGCAGGCGTGGCGGAGGTCCGGCCCGAGCATCCCGTAGGGTCGGCCGATCAGACGGACCGGGCGGTACCGGTTCGGCCATTCACTGCGGGTTCTCGATGGCTAGCTGGTTGTAAGCGGCTTGGCTATCGTCTGCACCGTGAAAATCAACCGGTCCACCGACATCGCGCTACGGATCGCGATGCTCGTTGCGGTGCGGAACGACCGGATGACCGTGGAGGAACTCGCCACCGAACTGGCGGTGCCCCGCAACCACATCGCCAAGATCGTCCAGCGTCTGCAACGGACGAACGTGCTGGTGACGACGCGGGGTCGGGCCGGTGGGGTGGAGTTGGAGGCTGACGCGCGGCACGTCACAGTCGGCTATGTCGTCCGCGCCTTCGAGGGCGAGGGCGAGGTCGTCGACTGTGCGACGCCACCGTGTCCACTGCGCCACGGCTGCCGGCTCCGTTCAGTCCTGCATCGTGCGCAACAGGCGTTCCTCGCCACCCTCGACGATGTGCCGCTCGACGAGCTGATCGCAGCACCGACCGGTCCGATACTGCTCGGGCTGACGGCACCGTCGAGGAGCTGAGCCCAGGTGCCGGCACCTGCGCCGCCCGGTCGGTGGCCCGTGGTCGGCTGCCCGCTCGGTCTCCGGTCCGGTCTCCGGTCCGGTGGCCAGGTCGGCACGTGTCAGACCGTGGACGGTCGCCTAGCCGAGTAGTTCCGAAGTCAGAGGTCGATGTTCGGGCATGGGGAGGGTGTCCAGGATCGTGTTGTGATGCAGAACCTGGACGTGGCCGTCGACGGCCACTGGCCGGGTTTCGTGACTACTGGTCGGGTGTCGCGTAACTGTTGTTGTTTCCGCCGCCGATGCCGGGGGCGAGGAGGTCTGCTGGCTGTCGAGCTGGGCGCACAGGCGGGGCAAGCCGTTGCGCCATCGGTGGTCAGGATTCACACGAGGCGGCCGACCGCTACGGGGTCGACACCGGGGTCGGCTGCTGGTATCGGCGTGCGTCGTCTCGGGAGGTTCCTTGTCCAGGGGCGATGTCCGTCCGCGAAAGCGCCCGCCAGGTGCCGGGGCAGAGAGGTGGGAGCGTAGACGAGGCAGCTCGACAGGCTCTACGGCGGCCTCCCCTGACCGCCGGGACCGGCCAGATTTCGGAACTACTCGTCTAGGGTGGGCGGCGTGACTGGAGATGGCGAGGCGCAGATCCGGGTGATGGTGGTCGACGACCATCCGATGTGGCGGGAGGGCGTGGCCCGCGACCTGACCGAGGCCGGCCACCACGTCGTCGCCACGACGGGCGAAGGTCGGCAGGCCGTCCGTATCGCCGGTGCGGTCCGGCCGGATGTGGTCGTACTCGACCTGCAGTTGCCGGACATCTCCGGGGTGGAGGTGATCCGCAGCCTGCGCGAAGCGGTGCCGGACGTACGGGTGCTGATGCTCTCGGCCAGCGGCGAACAGCAGAGCGTGCTCGACGCGGTGAAGGCGGGGGCGACCGGTTACCTGGTCAAGTCCGCCGGACCGCAGGAATTTCTCGACGCTGTCCGGCGCACCGCCAGTGGGGAGACGGTCTTCACGCCGGGACTGGCCGGCTTGGTGCTGGGGGAGTACCGCCGGCTGGCCACGACCCCGCCCGCCGGGACGGAGGACGGCACGCCCCGGCTCACCGACCGGGAGACGGAGGTGCTGCGGCTGGTGGCCAAGGGCCTGTCCTACAAGCAGATCGCCGAGCGCCTCAGCCTGTCCCACCGGACGGTGCAGAACCACGTCCAGAACACGTTGGGGAAGCTACAACTGCACAACCGGGTGGAGTTGACCCGCTATGCCATCGCCCAGGGGCTGGACGACTGATCCGGCTCGGTCCGGGGCGATGCGGTTGCTTCGGAGCGATGCGGTAGATCCGGGGTGATGCGGACAGGCCCAGAGCGATGCGGTTGATCCGGGGTGATGCGGACCGGTCCGGAAGGAGTCGGCTCAGTCCGGTGGCGGAGTTTCATGGACCGCCAGCTCCTCGGCTGACTGGCCGCCGCCGGCGACCCCGGCATCGAACCCCACCGCGTCGCTTTCCACGTCCGGGCCGATGCCCTCGTCGGGCTCGGTCAACCGGCCCACCGGGGCGCCGAGCGAACCGGAGAGATTGCCGTAGTCGTAGAGCGACACCGGAGAGTTGGGGTCCGAGGTCGGCCCCGGGTCCATGACGTCCGCGTCCAGTTGTGCCTCGGCGGCTGCCTCGTCGCTGTCGGCCTCGCCGCTCAGCCGGGCATCGGCCGACGCCGACAACGGATCGTCGACCGGACGGTCCCACTGCTCCCGCGCGACCTTGTAGTCGAGCGACTCGCCCGCCCGCTGCTCCTCGGCGGTGTTGCCGAACCGGTCGACGGCCACCGGCCGGTCGGCGGGCAACGCGGCCGGCTCCAGGCCGTCGGCCTCCCGGCCGGTGTCGACATCGTCGTTGGCCGTGGAATCGTCATCGGCGGTGTCTGGCAGCCCTTCGGCCTCCGGGTCGGACACGGGCGTCAGGTACTGGTCATCGCGCATGTCAACGCACTACCCCGCTGTCTGCGACTGTAACCGGGTACGCCGCTGGCGTCGCCCGCGCGGGCCGCACCGGGTTGCCTGTGTGGCCCCGGGCCGGGTGTGCCTGTGTGGCCCCGGATCGACTTGACAGGTTTCGGCTCGGGGCAGGCCGGTTAAATGGGAGCCTCTGATCGGAAGCCCCTTGCTCCGATGGAGGTGTCGAGAATGCGCGTTGGCCTAGTCTGCGCGCACGCCAGTCCACCGGGCCCACATGGGCCGGTGGTCGGAACCCATCAGCACATCGCCCGGGTGGCGGCCGAACTGACCATTCGGGGACACGACGTACATGTCTACGAGCGGCGGGACGACCCGGATCTCCCGGCGACATCGGACATCGCAGGCTATCGGGTCGTACGGGTGCCGGTGGGGCCGTCCACCCGTACCCCGACCGCCGACCTCGTCCCGTATGTGCCCGAGTTCGGGCAGTGGCTCACCGACCGGTGGGCCGGTGACTGGACGCCGGATGTGGTGCACGGCCACTTCTGGGTCGGTGGCCTCGCTGCGGCCACCGCCGTACGACAGACGACCATCCCGGTGGTGCAGACCTTCCACTCACTCGGTGTCGAGCAACTGCGCCATCTCGGTCGTGCCTACGCCGGGCCGGGGGAACGCATACCGCTGGAACGCGCGCTGAGTCGCGCGGTCGACCTGGCGGTTGCCCAGTCCACCGACGAGGTGGACGAGTTGACCCGGATGGGACTGCAACGGGCGGCGGTGGCCGTGGTGCCCGCCGGGGTCGATACCGCCCGCTTCAACCCGGACGGGGAGGCGGAGCCCCGGGACCATCAGGCCCGGATCCTGTCCGTCGGCGGACTGACGGCCGGGCATGGACAGGACGATCTGATCCAGGCGATGCGGCTGGTCAGTGACGCGGAGCTGATCATCGTGGGTGGCCCGGCGGCCGGGGAGTTGGCCAACGACCCGGATGCCCGGCGGCTGCGTGACCTTGCCGCCCGCTGCGGGGTGGCCGACCAGGTGCGGCTGGTCGGGGCGGTGCCGCACGAACAGACGCCGGCCTGGTACAGGTCAGCCGACGTGGTGGTGTGTTCCCCACGCTACGCCTCCGCCGGTCGGGTACCGCTGGAGGCGATGGCCTGCGGCGTCCCGGTGGTCGGGTACGCCCTGGGCGGCGTCGCGGACACCGTGGTGGACGAGGTGACGGGCCGGCTGGTGCCACCCGGCGACGTACGGAGCCTGGGCGTGACCCTGCGCCGGTTGCTCAGCGACGACGCGGAGCGGTTCGCCTTCGGCCACGCCGCCGTGGACCGGGTACGGTGCAGCTACACCTGGGATCGGGCCGCCGGCACGCTGGAACGGCTCTATGAACGGGTGGTGAGTCACCGCCGCTGACGGACGTCGTGGTCGCCCCGGCCTTGTCGCGGCTGGCCCGCAGGCTCAGTGGCTCCGGGCGTCCCCACTGGCGGAGAGGTCTCGGGTCAGCCGGGGGTTGACCGCCGGGGCCGGTAGGGCAGCCGGTGGATCCGGCAGCCGGTTGCATTTTCCGCTCGGTGTCACCTCGTGGTGATGCTGTGGCTCGGCGTATCTGGTCAGGCCGATCACGGCAGCCAGGGTGACCAGGAAGCCGGTCGCGGCCAACCACTCCCGTCCCGGCCAGATCTTGTCGTCGAGCAGCAACAGGCCGACGATCGCGGCGGGAACGGCACCGGCGGCGTCCATCGCCGCCACCGCCGCGGTGGTGGATCCGCGTTGCATGGCCAGCCCGAGCAGTAACTGGCCGACGATCGAGTGGGCGATGAGCAGATAGAGCAGCGGGTCGCGCAGGAACATGTCGAAGCTCTGTGCCGACGCCAGCGGTCGGGCGGCCACCGCAGCGGCGGAGAAGGCAAGTCCGGCCAGTGAGCCGAGGGCCACCGAACCGGGGGCGCCGTGCAGACGTACGGCGAAGAAGCCGAGTCCGCTGATGACCGCCAGCGCCACCACGAGTGCGACCAGGCCGGCCGTACCGAGTTGTCGGGACGGTGCCGGCTGGGCGGACAGGATCAGCGCGCTGATTCCGGCGAAGAGCAGGATCAGCAGGGCGATCTCGGCAGCGGGCAACCGCCACTTGAGCACCAGCACCCCGAGTAGCGCGGTCACCCCCAGGCCAGCTGCCACGCTCGCCTGGACCAGGAACAGCGGTAGGTCGCGCCGGGCCAGGAAGGCCAGCACGAAGCCGAGCACCTGGCAGACCAGCCCCACCAGGTAGGTGCGGTGGCAGGCCAGTCTCAGTAACAGCCCGGGGTCGAACGAGTGGTGCATCGTGGTCCGGGCCGCCGCGACCGACTGGAGCATGTTGGCAACGCCATAGGCGATGATCATCATCGCCAGAAACCACCAGCCGGAGGACGCCACCTGGCGAGGATAGAGGGTGCCCGGGCAGAGCGCGCGCGGCAGGCTAACGCAGTCGGCCGAGCAACTCGCCGTGGAGGTGACCGTTGGTGGCCAGTGCGCTACCCCCGCCGGGGCCGGGTCGCCCGGACAGGTCGCTGATCGTGCCGCCCGCCTCCGTGACGATGGGTACCAGCGCCGCCAGGTCCCACAGGGACAACTCCGGCTCGGTCATCGCGTCGACCGCGCCCTCGGCCACCAGCATGTAGCCGTAGAAGTCGCCGTACGCGCGGTTGCGCCAGGCGGCACGCATGATGTCGAGCATGGCCGGAAGGCGGCCGGTGGCGTCCCAGCCGTCCAGGGACGAGTAACAGAAGCTGGCGTCGGCGAGCTTGCGTACCCCGGACACCCGGATCGGAGTGGCGGAGCTGGGGTGCCGCCCGGCGTACGCTCCGTGGCCGGTGGCTGCCCACCAGCGGCGGCCGAGCGCCGGCGCGGAGACCAGCCCGACGACCGGGTGGCCATCCTCCAGCAGCGCGATCAGCGTCGCCCAGATCGGTACGCCCCGGATGAAGTTCTTCGTGCCGTCGATCGGATCGATCACCCACTGCCGGTTGACGTGGCGGTTGGGTGTTTCGGTCGACGGCTCGCCGCCGTCCGGGGCGGCTGCCCCGGCGATTGCCGGCTCGGTGCCGAACTCCTCGCCGAGCACGCTGTCGCGGGGGCGGGCCCGGGACAGCGTGGCCCGGATCGCCCGTTCCACCGCAGTGTCGGCGTCGGAGACCGGGGTCAGGTCTGGTTTCGACTCCACCGCCAGGTCGATGGCCCGGAACCTGGCCATCGAGATGGAGTCGGCGGTGTCGGCCAACACGTGGGCGAGGGCCAGGTCATCGGCATAGCGGGCCATGGCCGGAAAGGTATCTGATCCGCCAGGATCGGCGTGATCAGGGACCAACTCGCGCGTGTCCCCGGCGTGTCCGACGCAGGTTCCCTGATCACGCGGACCTTCGTCGGAACGATCCGGGCGCTGGTCCGATCGCCGGCAGCGCTACTGCTCGACGTCGCCGGACCGGGACGCCAACAACCGGCGGTACGAAGCCAGCCGGCGCGGGTCGGCGTTGCCCGAGGCGACCCACGCATCCAACTTGCAGTCGGCCTCATTCGCGGTGTGCTCGCAGTTGACCGGACACTCGAGGGTCCCCTCCACCAGGTCGGGGAACCCGTGGAGCAGACTCTCCGCCGAAACGTGTGCCAGGCCGAAGCTGCGTACGCCGGGAGTGTCCACGATCCAGCCGGGATCAACCGGTCCGCCGGTGGTGGCGTCGTCGACGCCCGGATCAGCGACCCCCGGGGCGTCGACGCCCGCATCGTCGTGGTGCCGGGCGGGAAGTCGTAGCGCCACCGCGCTGGTCGACGTGTGCCGGCCACGACCGATGGCGCTGACCGTACCGACCGCCCGGTCGGCCGCCGGCACCAGGCGGTTGACCAGGGTCGACTTGCCCACCCCCGAATGCCCGACCATGACCGAGATACGACCAGCCAGTAGCTGGCCGACCTGTTCGAGGTCGGAGTCCGGTCGGACCAGCACGTACGGCAGGTCCAGCTCGGCGTAGTAGTCGAGCACGGCGTCCGGCGTCGCCAGGTCGGCCTTGGTGAGGCAGAGCAGCGGTTCGATGTCGGCGTCGTACGCCGCCACCAGGCACCGGTCGATGAACCCGGTACGCGGTGGCGGGTCGGCCAGCGAGCTGACGATCACGAGCTGGTCGGCGTTGGCCACGACCACCCGTTCCAGCCGCCCTTCGGCGGTGCTCTCGTCGTCGTCGGCGGTGCGCCGCAGCACCGACGTGCGCTCGGCGATCCGGACGATCCGGGCCAGCGCGCCGGTCACCCCGGACGTGTCGCCCACCAGTGCGACCCGATCGCCGACCACCACCGACTTGCGGCCCAGCTCCCGGGCCCGCATGGCGGTGACCGTCCGCTCGTCCGGCCCGCCACCGGGCACGCCGGGATCGGCCGGGTCGGTGATCACACAGGTGTAGCGACCCCGGTCCACGGCCACGACGAATCCCTCGATCGCGTTCTCGTGTCGAGGGCGGGTACGGGTACGGGGACGCGAGGACCGGCCCGGCCGGACCCGTACGTCCTCTTCGTCGTACTCTCGCCGCTTGCCCGCCAGGATCGCCTCCTCGTTTCTCCGGTCAGTTCCTACCGGTCACCATCGCAGACCATAGTGCCGGGAATTCGGGCAGGGTTTTCGAGGTACACGCCACATCGCTCAGTTCGACGTCCGGTACGGCCAGCCCGATCACCGCCGCCGCATGCGCCATCCGGTGGTCGTGGTACGTCTCGAAGACACCGCCGCGCAGCGGTCGGGGCCGGATCTCCAGCCCGTCGACGGTCTCGGTCACGTCCGCGCCGAGCCGGGACAGTTCGCGGCCCAGGGCGGCGAGTCGGTCGGTCTCGTGCCCGCGGATGTGCGCCACCCCGGTCAGGCGGGACGGGGAGTCGGCCACCGAGGCCAGGGCGGCCAGCACCGGGGTCAGCTCGCTCACGTCGGACAGGTCCGCTTCGAGCCCGTGTACGACGCCGGTGCCGCGTACGGTCAGCCCGTCGGTGCCGAGCGTCACCTCGCCGCCCATCTGTTGCAGCAGGGCACGTAGCCGGTCGACCGGCTGGGCACTGCTGCGTGGCCAGCCGAGCAGGGTCACCTCGCCGCCGGTGATCAGGGCGGCGGCGAAGAACGGCACCGCGCCGGAGAGGTCCGGCTCGATCTCCCAGCCCCGGCCGGACAACCGGCCCGGCTCGACCACCCAGACGTCGGGCGTGGTGTCGTCGACACCGGCACCGGCCGCCCGCAGCATCTGCACGGTCATCCGCAGGTGCGGCGCGGACGGGACCGGGGGACCCTGGTGGCGGACCACGATGCCCCGGTCGAAGCGTGGCGCGGCCAGCAGCAGTCCCGAGACGAACTGGCTGGAGGCGGAGGCGTCGATCACCACCTCGCCGCCGGTGACGCTGCCGGTCCCGTGCACGGTCAGCGGCAGGCCACCATTGGGGGCGGTGTCGATACGTACGCCGATGGAGCGCAGTCCTTCGACCAGTGGCCCGAGCGGGCGGGTCCGGGCGTACGGGTCGCCGTCGAAGGTGACCGGACCTTCGGCCAGCCCGGCGACTGCCGGCGCGAACCGCATGATGGTGCCGGCGAGACCGACGTCGACGTGCGCCGGGCCCTGTAGGGGGCGGGGCCGGACCAGCCAACGCTCGTCGTCCACGGTGGACATGTGGACACCCATCGCCCGTAGGCCGCTGGCCATCAGTTCGGTGTCCCGGGCCCGCAACGGCCGATACAGGGTCGATGGGCCGGCCGCGATGGCGCTGAGCACCAGCGCTCGGGCGGTCAGCGACTTGGACCCGGGCAGACGCAGGGTCGAGGAGACCGGGTTGGTCGCGGTGGGTGCGGTCCACGGCTGGGGTGGACGGTTCGCCGTCGGGTTCGCCACCCGTACAGTCTGCCGTGTCCCGCTGGCGGGGCGTGATCGCCGTACCCGATTCTCCCGTCTCGCGGGACGACGGGCGATCCGGTGGCCGCCGATGCCGGGGGCCGCGACTGGGAGGCGGGCTGGTCGGGGCGGGACACCGGCGGGGCGTGATCGGGACACGGGCTGGCGGGCCCGGGAGGCGTCGCTTCGTACCCGGTCGGATGTCCGGGGTGCGGGTTAGCGTGGGAACCATGTGTGGGAGGTATGCCACGACCCGTGGCGCGGCGGACCTGAGCGCGTTGTTCGAGTCGTACGACGAGACCGGTGACCGGTTGGCCGCCGACTACAACGTGGCCCCGACGGATCCGGTGCCGATCGTCCGGATGGTGACCGACGCCGGGGCGTCGGCGACCGGCGTGGAGGCATCGGAGCAGGCGGCGGACGACAACCCGCGCCGGGTGCTTTCCGTGGCCCGCTGGGGGCTGGTGCCGGCCTGGGCGAAGGACGCCCGCGGTGCCGCGCGCATGATCAATGCTCGGGCTGAGACGGTCGCCACGACCAATGCGTACGCCCGGTCGTTCGCCCGGCGTCGCTGTCTGGTCCCGGCCGATGGCTGGTACGAATGGGTACGCCAGGACAGCGGTGCCAAGCAGGCCTATTACCTGACGCCCGCGGATGGCGGTGTGCTGGCCTTCGCCGGTCTGTGGTCGTTGTGGGGTGACGGTTCCGAGACATTGCTCACCTGTAGCGTGGTCACCACTGCGGCCCTCGGGGACCTGGCCCTCGTGCACGAGCGGATGCCGCTGATCCTGCCGCCGCAGCGCTGGTCGACCTGGCTGGCCGGGGACGGTGAGCCGGACGAGTTGCTGGCTCCGCCGGGTGACGAGACGCTGGCCGGGATTGAAATCCGGCCGGTCAGCAACAGGGTCGGAAATGTTCGCAATGATGGTCCCGGTCTGCTCGAACGGGTCGCTGCCGCGCCGCTCGGATCGCCCCCGCCGGGGCATATCGATTTGACCCTGTTCTGACTTCTTCCGAAGTTGATCAGTGCATTGTCGCGTACTAATTTGCCAGAGTTGAGGGTGAAACGTCGCCCGTTCTTTTCGGCAGCTTTGCGGCAACCTCTTGTCTCAGCCCTCGTGAGTGCGATAGAACACAGCGCCGGCATTTGATGTCGATTCGCACCAGGGCGAGGGACACAATTACGAACTTGCCGGTCCCACGGGGGAGGTGGGTGCATGACACGGGCGCGGATGCCACGCCCGCATGAGGTCGCTGCGGCACGACGTGACCCGAGGCTTCTTCGGGCGGTCAGCGAGCGGCGCTTGGATGACGCATGGCGGACCAGGGGCGCGTGTCAGAGCGTGGACCCGGAGACGTTCTTTCCAGCGCCGAGCGAACCGGTGGATGCCGCTGTGGCCCTGTGCCGTACCTGCGAGGTCCAGGGCCCGTGTCTGGCCTGGGCGTTGGAGGTCGGGGACTGTCACGGCGTCTGGGGCGGTACGACCCCGCGGGAACGGCGGGCCATGCTGGTGGCCTGGCGCGGGTCGATGAGACCGGACCTGGACACGGTCGATGAGGGCGGGTGTGCCGCGCGTGAGCGGATGTTGAGCCTGGTGCCGCTGGCCTGACCATCGGCGGGTCCGGTGGTGGGCACAATGAGCCGGTGCGCCGCGACGAGGAGATCGAGACCCCGCGTGGTCCCGCCATGGTCCAGCTCGACCTGCCCGGGGCCGAGCCGGTCAGCCTGCTGGTCCTGGGGCACGGAGCCGGCGGCGGCGTCGATGCGCCGGATCTGGTCGCGCTGCGGGACGCGGCCGTCGCCGCCGGAGTCGCGGTAGCGCGGGTCACCCAGCCCTACCGGGTGGCCGGTCGCCGGGCCCCCGCTCCCGCCGCCCACCTCGACGAGGCGTGGTCGGCGGTGGTCGACGTACTGCGCGACCGGTATCGGTCCGTGCCGGCCCTCGTCGTGGGCGGCCGATCGAGCGGTGCCCGGGTCGCCTGCCGTACCGCGGTGTCGACCGGTGCCGCCGGAATCGTGGCGTTGGCCTTTCCGCTGCACCCGCCGGGCCGGCCCGAACGGTCCCGGGCCGGGGAGTTGCTGACGGGACTCCCGACACTCGTGGTCAACGGGGACCGGGACCCGTTCGGGGTGCCGGCGACCGGCCCGGACATCCGGGTGGTGGTCCGTCCCGGGGAGCGGCACGATCTGCGGCGGGACCCGGCCGGGGTGGCGTCCGAGGTCGTGGCGTGGCTACGGACGTACGACTGGGCACGACCGTTTCCCACGGCGTAGGTGATCGTTGCATGCCATGGTGCCGGACGCCCCGGAGGAACTTCCACGAGTTCCCCGTAGCGCCGGCGTCATCCTCCCAGGCCCTTCCTGGTCCCAGTCGTGGCGTAGACCACGGCCGGGACCAGGGATGGGGAGCGGGTTCTGGAATGTTCGGCCGGTCGGGTGGTGTTACAGCTCCTGGAAGCTATCCATTGGCTAGGGAGTTGACCGGTGGCGATCGAGACACAGGGTCTGGAGCGCGACGAGCGTGGTGCGCGCCGGCTCCAGCGACTGCTGGATGCCCCCGAGTGGCCGGCTGACCGGGAGGCAGCCGAGCTGGCTCGGGTGAGCACCGGCACATCGGCCAAAACTGGATCTGCGGCTCGTTCGATGCGCGTATCCTCAGCAGGACGGCATGCGACGCGAGGGGACGTGCGGTTGACCCGACCGGAGAAGACAGAAGAGCGTCGAACGCGGTTCGAGCGGGACGCGCTGCCCTTCGTCGACCAGCTCTACGCCGCCGGACTGCGGATGACCCGCAATCCCGCGGACGCAGAGGATCTGGTCCAGGAGACCTATCTGAAGGCGTACTCCGCCTTCCACCAGTTCGAAGAGGGCACCAACCTCAAGGCCTGGCTGTACCGGATTCTGACCAACACCTACATCAACTCTTATCGGCGGCGGCAGCGCCAGCCGATCCAGGCGCCGACCGAGGAGATCACCGACTGGCAGCTCGCCGAAGCCGAGTCGCACACCTCCAGCGGGCTGCGCTCGGCCGAGACCGAGGCCCTGGACCGCCTGCCGGACAGCGACATCAAGCAGGCGTTGCAGCAGTTGCCCGAGGAGTTCCGGCTGGCGGTCTACCTCACCGATGTCGAAGGCTTCTCCTACAAGGAGGTCGCCGACATCATGGGCACCCCGATCGGTACGGTGATGTCGCGGCTGCACCGGGGCCGGCGCAACCTGCGAAAGATGCTTGAGCGCTATGCGGCTGAGCGGGGTTTCACCTCGGCTTCGTCGTCCGGTTCCACCGCGACTGCCCGTCGGGAGGCGTGAGCGACTGTGAGCTGTGGTGACGCACACGAAACTGATTGCCGCGAGGTGCTGGCCGAGGTCTATCTCTATCTCGACCTCGAATGCGCCGAGGAACGCACCATCCTGATCCGCCGCCATCTCGACGAATGCTCGCCGTGCCTGCGCGAGTACGGCATCGAGCAGGAGGTGAAGGCGCTGGTGGCGCGCTGCTGTGGCAACGAGACCGCCCCCGCCGAGCTGCGTGAACGGCTTCGCCTGCGCATCGCGGAGTTGGTCATCGAGACCGAGACCCGGGAATACCTTCCCGACTGAACATCTGTCGGACTGACCGTGTGCCGGCCAGTAGGCGGGAATCCGTCTGCTGGCCGGTTTGCGCTCGTGGAGAGACCGTGGGCCGCGCCGTCGCCCGTCAGCCCCGGGTGGCGCCCCCGTCGCTGCTGCTACGGCGGCGCCCCTCGGGCGACTCAGGAGTTGGGGCGCTTGCCGTGGTTGGCGGCGCTGTTCTTCCGAGCCTTCTTCTTCCGAGACTTCTTGGCCATGTTGGCCTCCCGTTTCCTCGTGCCGCGCCGACTGGGCGTGGTCGGACAGGTTCTCCCGGGACCGGGAGCGACTCGCTGATGCTAGTCCGCCCGGTCGGACGCTCCGAGCGGGCCAGCACATGATTGGATACCGTTCGCACGCATACCCCGCCGATGAGGGAGGGCCACACAATGGCCGAGGAGATCCGCGCTGAGATGGTGGCGAACGTCTGGAAGGTCGTTGCCTCGGCCGGCGACACCGTTTCCGAGGGCGACACGCTGGTGATCCTCGAGTCCATGAAGATGGAGATCCCGGTCGTCGCCGAGAACGACGGCGTCGTACGTGAGCTGGCCGTGAACGAGGGGGACGTCGTCCAGGACGGTGACCTCATCGCGGTGATCGAGTGAGCGCGGTGCTGGTCCGGGCAGCCGAGCCGGCCGACTTCGGGGCGATTGCCCGGTTGACGGTGGCGGCGTACGAGGCGGACGGCCAGCTCAAGGGCGAGCATGGCTACGAGCGGGTGCTGGCCGATGTCGCCGGCCGGGCGACCGGCGGTGAGCTGCTGGTCGCCGTCGACGGGACGGGGCAGGTCGTCGGCTCGGTGCTGTTCGTACTGCCCGGCACGTCGTACGCCGAACTCTCCGGCCCCGGCGAGGCCGAGTTCCGGATGTTGGCGGTGGATCCGACCGCCCAGGGGCAGGGAGCCGGCGCGGCGCTGGTCCGGGCCTGTGTGGACCGGGCGGTCGAACTGGGCTGCCGGGCGGTGGTCATCTCGGCCCGGAGCTTCTCGGCTCCGGCACATCGGCTCTATGCCCGGTTGGGGTTCCACCGGACTCCGGAGCGCGACTGGTCACCGGTGGCCGGGGTGGACCTGATCGCCCTGCGCCTGGACCTGACGGGTCAGGCCCCGCCGGCCTGATCGGCGTCACCGGTTCCGGCCCCGCCGATGTCTGCCTGCGGGGTCGGGCGGGACGACGCGGTGTTGTCCCCGATCCGATCCAGCAGGTCGTCGGCGACTTCGAGGACCAACCGCCTGCGCTCCTCGTCGCTGATCTCCGGTGCCCGCAGGACGAGCCAACTGCTGTGTACGGCGAACAGGGCCAACGTCGAACGTAGCCGGGTGCTGGGCGAATCGTCGCCACGGGTGAGCAGCCCGGCCAACTGCATCAGCCGGTCGCGCATCTGCTGTCCGATGGGCAGATGCTTGAAGGTGGTCCGGTTCTGCTCGAAGAACCGCATCGGTGACGGGTTTCCGGCAGCGAAGAAACGATCGGCGTACGCGGCGATGATGGCCCGTCGGCTCTCCGGACCGGCGGGCTGGGTCTCGGCCCAGGCGATCAGCTGATCGAGCTTGACGAGTTGGTCCTCGACGAAGCTGTTGACGATCTCGTCCTTGCTCTTGAAGTGGTAGTAGAGCGCAGCCTTGGTCACGCCGAGCCGCTCGGCGATCTCCCGCAGGGAGGTCTTCTCGTAGCCCTGTTCGGTGAAGAGCTCCAGCGCGACGGCCTGGATCCTCGACCGCGTGCCTCCGGTGCCCTCGCCCACCGACTTCCTCCAATTTGCTTGACGTTTCGGCAACCCGAACTTACCGTCCGGCTAGTAAGGTCACTAGCCGGACGGCAAGTAAGTGCGCCATGTTCTCGGGGGAGCCTACCGATGACCACGACCGAGCAAGCGCCCGCACGGCCCAACATCCGGGTCGTGCTGGCTGGCCTCATGATCGCGATGATGCTGGCGATGCTCGACAACATGATCGTCAGCACCGCACTGCCCCGCATTGTCGGCGAGTTCGGCGGGCTGAACCACTTCACCTGGGTGGTCACCGCCTACGTGTTGGGTACCACGGTCTCCACTCCGATCTGGGGAAAGCTCGGCGACCTCTACGGGCGCAAGGCCGTCTTCCTGATCTCGGTGGGCATCTTCCTGGTCGGGTCCGCACTGTGTGGAATGGCCGGGACCGGGCCGCTCGGCGGCGCCGGCGACGGCATGGTGCAGCTGATCGCCTTCCGGGCGGTCCAGGGGCTAGGTGCCGGTGGGCTGATGGTGGGGGTCATGGCCATCATCGGTGACCTGGTGCCACCGCGTGAGCGAGGGCGCTACCAGGGCCTGATCGCTGGCATCATGGCGATCGCCATGGTCGCCGGCCCGCTGGTCGGCGGGTTCATCACCGACCACCTGTCCTGGCGGTGGGCGTTCTACGTCAACCTGCCGTTGGGCGGGGTCGCACTGGTCCTGCTGGCCGTCCGGATGCACCTGCCGAAGTACCGTACCGAGCACCGGATCGACTGGCTGGGTGCGGCCCTGCTCTCCGTGGGGATCACCGCCATCGTCCTGATCACCACCTGGGGTGGCAACGAGTACGACTGGGGCTCGCCACAGATCCTCGGTCTGGCTGCGCTGGCCGTGATCGGTCTGGTCGCCTTCGGGTTTGTCGAGCGACGCGTGGCGGAGCCGATCCTGCCGCTGAAGCTGTTCGCCAACCGGAACTTCGCCCTCATCGCGGCGATCGGCTTCCTGCTCGGCTTCGCGATGTTCGGCGCGATGAACTTCCTGCCGCTGTTCCAGCAGACGGTGCAGGGTGCGTCCGCGACCAACAGTGGACTACTGCTGCTTCCGGTGATGATCAGCTCGCTGGTGGTGTCGATCATCGTCGGTCGGTTGATCACCAGGACCGGCCGCTACCGGATCTTCCCGATCGTCGGTGGTGTCGCGATGGCCGCCGGGATGGCGTTGCTCGTCCTGATCGACGAGCGCACCGGCAAGGTCGAACTGTCGATCTACATGGTGGTGCTCGGGCTCGGCATGGGCTTCCTGATGCAGACCTCGATGCTGATCGCGCAGAACAGCGTGGCTCAGAAGGATCTCGGCGCGGCCAGCGGTGCGGCGACCTTCTTCCGTTCGATCGGTGGCTCGTTCGGGATCTCCCTGTTCGGTGCGATCTTCGCCAGCCGGCTTGCCGATGCGCTCGGCGGACTGGACCCGGCGACGGTCAGCGGGTTCGGTGGGGGAGAGGGCGGCATCGGCATCGATCCGGACAAGTTGTCGGAGTTGGATCCGGCGATCCGGGAGATCCTGCTGGCCGGGTTGGCGAACTCGATTTCCGGCGTCTTCGGCTGGGCGATCGTCTTCGCTGCGGCGGTGCCGGTGCTGGCCTGGTTCATCAAGGAGATCCCCCTACGTGGCGGCGATGACGACCAGGCGGTCGAGGCTTCGGCTTCGGGGATCGAGTCCGGGGCGACCCGGCCCGACCGACCCGCCTCGCTCCAAACGTGAGCATCTCCTTACTCCAGCGTGAGCGCCTCCTCGCTCCAGGCGTGAGCGCCTCCTTGCGTCAAGCGTGATCAAATGCTCGTTTCTGCTTGCTTCTCTTGGCTTCCGTCGCGCAAACCTGCAAGACTGAGCATGAAGCGCGCGGGAATCGCGCATGACTGGAGGTTCTTGTGACACAGCCGGGAGCTGGCATGGCGGCGGACATCGCCGAGCAGCCAGCGGGTTACGCGCGACTGCTGGAGTCGGAACACGCGACCGCGATCGCGCGGGTCGCCGCGGTCATCGCCGAGCGTCGGCCGCGGCATGTCGTGTTCACCGCCCGTGGCACCAGCGACCATGCCGCGCTGTACGCCGCGTACCTCACCGAGATCCGGCTCGGGCTTCCGGCCGGGCTGGCCTCACCCAGCGCGATCACCGTCTTCGGCGCCCGGCCCGACATGTCCGACGCACTGGTGGTCGGGGTCAGCCAGAGCGGAGGGTCGCCGGACCTGGCCGAGGTGCTCCGGGTCGCCCGCTCCACCGGTGCGTTGACCCTGGCGGTCACCAACACCCCGTCGTCGCCGCTGGCCGAGGTCGCCGAACTCTCCGTGGACATCGCCGCCGGGCACGAGCGTGCCGTTGCCGCGACCAAGACGTACACCGCCGAGTTGCTGGCCCTGCTCATGCTGATCGAAGGGGTACGGGCCGGCGACGGCACGCTGGACGCCGACGAGCGGGCCGCCCTGGCCGCCCTGCCCGACCTCGCGGAGGCGACCCTCGCCGACCCGACCCCGGTCGAGTTGGCCCCGCGCTACCGCTTCGCCCGGCGGATGGTCACCACCGGCCGAGGCTACGCCTACCCGACCGCCCGGGAGGCCGCCCTGAAGCTGATGGAGACCTCGTACCTGCCGGCGCTGGCCTTCTCCGGCGCGGACCTGCTGCACGGTCCGCTGGCCATGACCGACCCGGACGTACCGGTGCTGGCGGTCGTCGGCTCCGGACCCGGCGGTACGGCGATGCGCGAGGTCATCTCGCGGCTCGGCGAACGTCGTGCCGACGTGGCCACCATCGGGCCGGCGGACATCGCTGGCGCGACTGCCCGGATGTCGGTTCCCGAGGTGGACGAACGCTACGCCCCGCTACTGGACATCCTGCCGTTGCAGCGGCTGGCCCTCTCCCTGGCGCTGGCCCGGGGCGAGGACCCGGACGCGCCGAGAGGCCTGAAGAAGGTCACCGCGACCCGCTGACCCCGGTCGTGGCAGGCTTGCCTCGTGTCCACACTGCGCGACCTGGCCGAGGAGCACACCACCCTCCAGCCGGCTGACATCGACCACCTGCACCGGGTCGCCGGTGACTGGCAACTCCTCTCCGACCTGTCCTTCGCCGACCTGCTGCTGTGGGTACCGGTCGGCGAGGACGAGGACACCTTCGTCTGTGTCGCCCAGGTACGCCCGACGACCGCCCCGACGGCGTACCTGGACGACCAGGTCGGGCGGATCGTCGGCGGGCCGGAGGTGGCACATCTGGGGATCGCCTACCGCCAGGCGCGGATCTGGCGGGAAGGCGACCCGGTCTGGTACGGCGACACGCCGGCCCGACACGAGGCGATCCCGGTACGGCTGCGGGCCGCCGACGGTGAGTCTGGCGGGGTGATCGCGGTGGTCGGACGGGACACCAACCTCTCCACCGCCCGTACCCCCAGTCAACTGGAACTCAACTACCTGACCACCGCCGACGACCTGGCGCAGATGGTCTCCGACGGCACGTTCCCGCCGCCCCGCCATCCGGGCGAGACCACCTCCGCGCCCCGGGTCGGTGACGGGCTGGTCCGGTTGGACGCCAGCGGCAAGGTCACCTACGCGAGCCCGAACGCCCAGTCGGCGTACCGGCGGCTCGGTTTCGCCTCGCACCTGGTCGGCGAAGACCTGGCCGCGCTCAACGGCCGCCTTGCCGCCGACCCGCTGGATGGTACCGACGCCGGTAACCGGGTGCTGGCTGCCCTGCGCGGTGAGGCACCGCCCCGCAAGGAGATCGAGGCGCGGGGGGCCACCATGTTGACCCGTGCACTGCCGCTGATGCCGGCCGGTGTGCCGATCGGCGCGCTGGTCCTGGTCCGCGACATCACCGAGGTGCGCCGCCGGGACCGGGCACTGATCACCAAGGACGCCACGATCCGGGAGATCCATCACCGGGTGAAGAACAACCTGCAGACGGTTGCCGCGTTGCTGAGGTTGCAGGCCCGACGGGTCGGTATCCCGGCGGCGAAGGCGGCGCTGGAGGAATCGGTACGGCGGGTCGCGTCGATCGCCCTGGTGCACGAGACCCTGGCCATGTCCAGCGACGAGGTGGTCGAGTTCGACGGGATCGTCGACCGGGTCGCTGCTGCCGCGACCGAGGTGGCTGCGGCCGAGTCGAACGTACGGATGCGTCGGGAGGGCACCTTCGGCGTACTGCCCGCCGAGATCGCCACATCGTTGGTGATGGTGCTCAACGAACTGTTGCTCAACGCGGTCGAGCACGGTTTCCCCCCGGCCGGTGAGCCGGCCGACACCCCGACGGAGAACCAGGTTCCGGCCGAGGTGGTCGTCTCCGCGCACCGGTTCCGTAAGCAGCTCCACGTAACCGTCGCCGACAACGGTCGCGGCCTACCCCCCGACTTCGACCCGGAACGTGGCGGCCGGCTGGGCCTGCAGATCGTCCGGGCGCTGGCCACGGGTGAGCTGCGCGGCACCATCGAGCTGCGGAACCGGGAGGCGACGTCGGGCACCGAGGCCGTGCTGGTGGTCCCCCTCGGCAACCCCCCAAGGTCCCGATGATCAGGGTGTGACTTCCGCGAGCCGCCGGCGTGTCGTCGCCGGAGTCCCTGGTCACGAGGATCTTCCGAAGGCGATCCCGGTTCGGGCCGGTCGTGGAGGGCGGTCGTGTCGGGCCGTACACCGGCCGGGGTCACCCGGTGGACCGGGTGAGCAGAGCGACGGTGAGACCCGGCGGGGTCCACACCCGACTCGTCGTGAAACCGGTACGAAGTGCGTCGGCCTTCGGAACCGGCAGACCCCGTAGCGGATCAGCCTTCTCCCCGACCACCAGCAGCCAGACCCGGTCCACCGACGCGAGACACCCGGCGGGCTGTGCACACTCGGACGCCCACAGGTCGGCTCGCCGGATCTGGTCGCGGGTCGCCAGTACGTCGAGTGGGCGGTCCTCGCCCAGGTGGTAGGCGGTCGCGATGTCGAGGAACTTCCAGCCGGTACGTGGTGAGTAGACGATCCCGTCGCCCGGTTCCTGATTGGCCCGGATGATCTCGGCGGCACCCCGGTAGTCGATCGGCGCGGACCGGGGCCATTCGTGTGTACGGCGAAGGCCTGCCTGCTCCGGGCTGCCGAGCAGGCCGGTGACCAGCACGATCAGCAGTGCCCAGGGCAGTTTCAGCGGGGCCAGCACGCTGGCGGCCAGTACACAGCTGAACGGCACGGTGAAGACCAGGTAGCGCGGTACCCAGAGGGGGGTGACCAGCCCACCGAGGAACAGCAGCACGACCGGTAGCAGCACGCACAGGCCGAGTGCCGCTCCCCGGCGGCCCCGGCTGAATGCGGCGACAGCGGCCAGGCCGAGCAGCAGACCGCCGACCGTACCGGCCTGGACGATGGACCCGGGCACACCCGGCAACTCCCGGAGGCCGGGCGCGTCGACCCAGTCGAGCTGCTGGTCCCGCTGCCCCTGGCCGAGCACGGCCAGGGGGACCAGTGCCAGCAGGGCCGCCACCAGCACGACCAGCCAACGCGTCGGCAGTCGACGGTCACCCGTTGCCCGCCAGGCCAGCACGATGGCGGCGGCATGCCCGGCGAGGAGGAGGACCGCGACCAGGTGGGCCAGTCCCAGCCCGAGCAGCGCGAGGGCGTAGCCGGCCCAGTTGGTCCAGGTCGGTCGTCGTACCGCCCGGACCAGCAGCAGCGTGGACAGCACCGCGAAGAGGGTGGCGAAGGCGTACGACCGGGCCTCCTGCGCGTATCGGGAGGTGCTGGGCACCACGGCGAACAGCAGCCCCGCGATCAGCCCGGTACGGGTGCCGAACAGCCGCTGTCCGAGTACGGCGGTCAGCCCGGCGGCGCCGGTCATACACAGGATCGTCGGCAGTCGCAGGGACAGTACGGAATCGCCGAAGATCCGTACCCAGCCGTGCATGAGGAGGTAGTACGGGCTGCTGACGCCGTCGATGTTGCCGATCATCCGCAGTAGGTCGCCGAGTGGCCGGGAAACGGCGCTCCAGGTCGCCAACTCGTCCCGCCACAGTTGCGCCCGGTCGGCCTGGAAGGAGGTGACCGCGAGGGTCAGCAGCATCGGCCAGAGCCAGACCGTACGTCGCAGGAGCGTCGGCAGGTCGGAACCGGTGTCGCTGGTCGGACCCAGCGGATCCACCGGTCGGACACTGGAGGAAGCAATCATGGATGGCTGGTCCAATCGCTGTCGTCACCAAAGCCGCTCAACGCGACAACTGATGAGCAGACCAGCGAGGTATCGGGTAGGTTGCGTTTTTTGGCATATTCCTTGCCCGACGGGACCTGACCCCTGCGCAGCCTGGCGCGATCCGGCCCCTGCCTTCCGCCCGTGATGTGGGAGTCACTGGCCGGTGGGTGGGGGGTGTGGCAGCATGACGGCATGACTGCCGCCGTTGAGCGCCGCTTCGTGGCCCGCCGCCACGTCGATTACGGCCGCGTGCGCAGCGCTATCTGTCCGGCCTAACCAACGCCGCCCGACCCATTTGTCTCGGGCGCGCCCGCGCCGGCCCTCTCGACACCGTCGTCCACAGCCTTCGATCCCAGGCTGGCCGGCGCCCCCGCGCGTCTTTCCCGAGCGACCCGTCACAGCAGACAACGGAGGACGCCGCGATGGCCGTCAGCAGCAGCACACCAGCTCCGCCCGGTACCACCGGTGCCCCGGCCCGTACCGGGGCCAGGCCGGCTCGCCGTCCCCGGGGCGAAGGGCAGTGGGCGCTCGGTCACCGGGAGCCGCTCAACCCCAACGAGCGCATGAAGGCCGACGACGATCCGCTCAACGTCCGGGCCCGGATCGAGAACATCTACGCCCACCGGGGCTTCGCCTCCATCGACCCGGCCGACCTGCGCGGCCGGTTCCGCTGGTGGGGCCTCTACACGCAGCGTAAGGCGGGTATCGACGGTGGGCGGACCGCCGTCCTCGAGCCGCACGAACTCGAGGACGAGCACTTCATGTTGCGGGTACGCATCGACGGCGGGCAGCTCGACCTCGACCAGCTGCGGACCATCGCCAACATCTCCCGCCGGTACGCCCGGGACACCGCCGACATCACCGACCGGCAGAACATCCAGTTCCACTGGATCCGGGTCGAGGACATGCCCGCGATCTGGCGTCAGTTGGAGGCCGTCGGGTTGCAGACCACCGAGGCCTGCGGTGACTGTCCCCGGATCGTGCTCGGCAGCCCGGTCGCCGGGGTGGCCGAGGCGGAACTGATCGACTCGACCCCGGCGATCGACGAGATCGTCCGGCGTTACGTCGGCAACCAGGAGTACTCCAACCTTCCCCGCAAGTTCAAGACGTCGATCTCCTGGCTGGTCGACACGCCGTACGAGGCCAACGACGTCGCCTTCCTCGGTGTGGTCCACCCGGACTACGGGCCGGGCTTCGACGTGTGGGTAGGTGGTGGGCTGAGCACGAACCCGATGCTGGCCAAGCGGCTCGGGGTCTGGGTGCCGCTGGCCGAGGTGGCGGAGGTCTGGGCCGGTGTCGTGTCGATCTTCCGCGACTACGGCTACCGCCGGCTGCGCAACCGGGCCCGACTGAAGTTCCTGGTCGCCGACTGGGGGGTCGAGCGGTTCCGCGAGGTACTGGAGAAGGAGTACCTGGGTCGTAGCCTGCTCGACGGGCCGCCGCCGGAGCTGCCGGAGAAGCCGATCGACCACATCGGAGTGCACCGGCAGCACGACGGGCGGCACTACGTCGGGGCCGCACCGGTGGTCGGACGGGTCTCCGGTAGCCAGCTGCTGGAACTGGCCGAGGTCGCCGCCGCCCACGGCAGTGGTCGGGTGCGGCTGACGCCGTACCAGAAGCTCCTGGTCCTGGACGTCGAGGCGGACCGTACCGAATCACTGGTCACCGCGCTGCGCGGGATCGGCCTGGAGGCTGCGCCCTCGGCCTGGCGGCGGGGCACGATGGCCTGCACCGGCATCGAGTACTGCAAGCTGGCCATCGTCGAGACCAAGGCGCGGGGGCAGGAACTGGTGGCCCGGCTGGAGGAGCGGCTGCGCGAGTTCGACGCGGACATCTCGATCCACATCAACGGCTGCCCGAATGCCTGCGCCCGTACCCAGACCGCCGACATCGGACTCAAGGGACAACTTGTGGTCGGCCCGGACGGGCAGCAGGTCGAAGGGTTCCAGGTGCACCTGGGCGGCGGCCTGGGCATGGCCCAGGGGCAGACCGCCGGCTTCGGGCGCAAGCTGCGCGGGCTGAAGACCACCGCCGAGGAGCTTCCCGAGTACGTCGAACGCGTGGCCCGCCGCTACCTCGCCAGCCGGTCCCCGGGCGAGTCGTTCGCCCAGTGGGTCGTCCGGGTGGACGAGGAGGAACTGCGATGACACAGCCACGGGAGATGTCGTCATGAGCAGTTCGACCAGGGCAGTTCCGCTCTACTGCCCGTACTGCGGTGAGGAGGACCTCCGGCCGCACGAGGAGTCGCACGGTGCCTGGGCGTGCCATGCCTGCACCCGGGTCTTCTCCGTGAAGTTCTCTGGCCTGCTACCCCGGAAGGTGGATCAATGAGCGAGCGGACGAGTCAGGCGGGTCTGCGTTCGGCGGTGGGCCTGGGCCTGGTCACGCTGACCCGGGCGGCGGCACCGACGGCTCCGGCAGCACGGACGGCTCCGGTCGGCCCCTCCGTACCCCCGGAGCCGGCCGGTCGGCGGCCGGACGAACTCCGGGCGCTGGCTGACGAGGCCGGACGCGAACTGGCGGACGCGCCGGCCGAGGAGATCGTCCGTTGGGCGGCCGGTACGTTCGGCAAGCGGTTCTGTGTCACCAGTTCGATGGCGGACGGGGTGCTGGCGCACCTGGTGTCCAGGGTGGCACCCGGGGTGGACGTGGTCTTCCTCGACACCGGGCTGCACTTCCCGGAGACCCTGAAGGTACGCGACGAGGTGGCCCGGAGGCTGCCGGTCACCGTACGGTCGATCCGACCCCGGCTGACCGTGGGCCAGCAGGACGGCGAGTACGGTCCCCGGCTCTTCGCCCGCGCACCGGACCAGTGCTGCGCGATGCGCAAGGTAGAGCCCCTGGAGCGGGCACTGACCGACTACGACGCGTGGGCGGCCGGGTTGCGCCGCGACGAGTCGCCGACCCGGGCCAACACACCGGTCGTCGCCTTCGATGCCGGTCGGGGCAGGGTCAAGGTCAACCCGATAGCGGCGTGGACGCAGGTCGACGTGGATGCCTACGTCTCCCGATGGAACGTGCCGGTCAACGAACTGTTCCGACAGGGCTACACCTCGATCGGTTGCTGGCCCTGCACCCGGCGTACGCAGGCGGGGGAGGATCCCCGGGCCGGGCGCTGGGCGATGTTCGACAAGACCGAGTGCGGTCTGCACGTATGAGGGGCGGGATCCCGACTCCCGTCGTGCTCGTCGCGCACGGGAGCCGGGATCCCCGGGCCGCCGAGGCGATCGAGGATCTGGTCCGGGCCGTCGCTACGGAGCGTCCCGGGGTGGATGTGCGGGCGAGTTATCTTGATCACACCGAACCCACGCCCGAGCAGGTGTTGTACGCACTGGAATCGGCCGGTCACCGGAAGGCCGTGCTGGTGCCGTTGTTACTCACCGATGCCTACCACGGCCGGGTGGACATTCCCGGGGTGCTGACCGCCGCTCGGGCGGGCGGGCTCCGACTGTCGGTACGGGTGACCGAGGTGCTCGGGCCGTCCGGCGGGGTCGTCGACGACCTGTTGCTGGCCGGGTTGCGCCGCAGGCTGGCCGAGGTCGCCCCGGCCGAGGTCGACGATGGACCGGCCATCGCACGGGTCGACGCGATCGTGCTGGCCGCTGCTGGCACCAGGGACGCGGGGGCCCGGCGTGTGGTCGAGGTCGCCGCTGCCGCGCTGGGCGGCTCG
>NZ_JBHTMP010000040.1:0-65100 GCF_042679305.1 Micromonospora sonneratiae
GATCTGAAGTTATGTCCACAACGTACAGACGATCACGCGGTGGCCGCCTCGCGTCCACCCCGCTCCACCAGCAAGATCTCAAACGGCGGCTGCCGTATTAGCCGCTGCGCTAGTGACCGGTGGCAAGCCGAGCGTCGCCTCTACCCGGCGGCGGGCGGCTTCCTCCTGGCCGTAGACACACTTTGCGTACACCCGCATGAGGACGTGCACGCTGTGCACGGCTCATTCGGCGACCTGGGTAGCCGGTACCCCGGCGTTGAGCCAGAGCGACACGGCGGCATGACGTAGGTCATACGGCCGCCGGCCCAGAGGTAAGCGTTGCTGGGCCGGCGTGAGGACTTTTGCTCGTGCGTCGCCGGAGCAGTCGACAGGGTCGGCGACACCGATCCTGCTCGGATCATCCCCAACATCTTCCGGGCCATTACCGGTCAACTCGACCACGTCACGCTGAACGGCGATGGGTCAGCCGTACGTGACTTCGTGCATGTAGCCGACGTGGCGAGTGGAATCCGGTTGGCGCTATCGGCCTGCACACCCGGTAGCAGTCAGACAGTCAACCTCGGTTCAGGCATCGGAACGAGCATGGCGGAAGTGGTGGCCACCGCCGAACGGGTCACCTGGCACCCGGTGACGGTACGCCGTATGCCGCCCAAGCCAGAACCACCCAGGTTGGTAGCGGACATCACCCGGGCACGGGGTGACCTCGGCTGGCAGCTGGCGAGATCCGAACTAGCGCAGGCGGCTTGTGTGGGGAAAGATCGCACGCCCTGCAAATCCGTCGCGAAAGCTACAGAGGTTCGAATTCTCTACCGGTCATCAGGTGCGGAAACGGCCCTGTAACCAGCAGAAACGCTGAGCACGGAGCCGACTCAGGATCTTGCCAGAAGCGCCGCCTGTTCGATCTCATGCGATTACGCGCTGGTTGGCGGCTCGGCCATGATGAGCATGGGATCGTGGCTGCGCGGCGCGGGTGACGGGCGTCGACGCCGGAGGTACGTGTTGCGGGCGGTAGTGGCTACTCGGAGGTGTGATGACCTATCGGTTTGTGACGGAGCGACATGACTACTCTGACCTGGCCAGCGGGGCGGTGTTGCGTTCGGCGCCGGGCCATCCGGCCTTTCCCGTCCGCCTCGCATCAGAGGTGTTCCTCCGCGCGTGGCACGCCCTGGGACGACCCCGGCCTCTGACCGTGTGGGATCCCTGCTGTGGCAGCGGGTATCTGCTCACCGTGTTGGGCCTGCTGCATCGGGACAAGATCGCGGGCCTCGTCGCCTCGGACATCGCCGATGGCCCGCTCCGGCTAGCACGGGCGAACCTTGCTCTCCTGTCCGCCGAGGGTATGCGGAAGCGGACAGCCGAGCTGGAAGACATGGCTCGCCGTTTCGGCCGGCCCTCCTACGGGGAGGCCGCCGAGGCTGCACGGCGCCTGCAAGAGCTGCTTGCCCAGGGTGGCGGAGACCTCCCCCACGTGGTCGGACGGGCCGACGTCCTCGACCGACAGCAGGTGGCCGCTCTGTTGACCGCGCTACCACCGCCGAGGCTTGTGTTGGCCGACGTGCCGTACGGCGAACAGACCTCATGGCTGGGTTCAGGGCAGGAGGAAGGCATTCCCGGCCTGCTAGGGACGCTCGCGTCGGCGCTTCCCGCAGACGCCATGATCGCGTTGACGACGCGAGGACGCCGCGTCGGGCTGCCAGAAGGTGTTCGTGCGACGGTGCGGCTCAAGATCGGAACTCGGGCGACTGTCCTGGTTCGTCTCAGGGATCTCCAATCCGCGGTGGCCGGTGCGTCCGATCGGTAGCGCCACTCAACCCCAGCGGGCACCCTGGTGTCCGGTCTCGGCAGTTAGATCTTCGGACTGGCGGTTCTCTACCTGGTGATCCGGTTGGCGGTGCGCCATGCGATCAAGATGCCGATGGGCGGAGGGCCGCCGAACGTCCGAGAAACAGTGCTGATCTCGGTACCGGCACCTCACTTACCAGCCGGCGTATGTATGAGGGCGCGACGAGTGTGAGCATCCCTGACTCGGCTGCTGGGCAGACCGAGTGAAGGTTGCGGGCCGGGGCAGATGGTGGTCGCTCAGTGCTGCGATCGCAGGTTTGCTCGGATGATCTCAGTTGTGCAGCCGGTCGCGACAACGCTGGGCAGCCTCAGCGAATCCAGGTTTGGTGCTGTCACCTAGGAGACGAGCGGCCTTCGCCATGTGAGCCCAGAAGACCGGCGGGCTTTCTGGCGTGCCTCTACTCCACAGAGCTTCGATCGAGAGGAACGCCTCTCGCAGCCTCCCTGCGGTCAGCCTCCTATAGACGTTATTAGCCAAGCCGCTCGGGGCGGGGCCAGCGGCCTTGAGCGCTTCCTGAAGCGCTTCCGCGATCTCAGCGCCGGCGTCGTCCAGTTCGACCCGGTGATCAAAGTATCCTGCGACCTCCAGGACTTCCCCGATGACGTTCTCTTCACCTGGCAGTACTGCGTCGAAAAGTTCGCTGTACTTCAGCAATCGCTGATGAGCCTCGGTGATGTTGGTGCCGCAGGCCACGCAGACCGCCACCGCAGTCACGCGCAGGTCACCTCCGGTCGTGGCGAGGTGGACATAGGCGACGCCCGGGGTGTCGCCCACGTGCAGTCGGCCAGCGGCAGCCGAGACGAGGGTCGCGAGTTGGGGCGTGTTCTCCATGGGGTAGAGCCTGCCTCTTGGGGTGTGTGGATACCAGGCGGCGACGGGACGCTGCGGGGGCAGGCTGTGGGCAGTGCGTGGCTGAGTGGTGGTCCCGTTGCGACACTGAGGAACGGCAGGTCAGCAGGGCGCCCCAACCGAGATTGCCAAGCTCCGTAGATCCGTCGCGAAAGCTACAGAAGTTCGAATCCTCTAACTGCCACCAGGTGCTCCACGTGGCTACCCGCCCGCCCGTCAGTCGGGCGGTTGCTCACCGCCGGACCCGGCGAGGGCTTCCGCCATGATGCCGGGGACGCGGAACGAGGCAGGGCGTACGGGGCTGATGCCGGTCGGTAATGGAAATACATGTCAGACCGGACTTTCTTCTGTCTGGGGTGCCCCGGCGGTGTCGACCGTACGGATCTCTCCCGTCATCGGTTGGGGTCGATGGTGTGCGAGTTCCGGGGTGGACTCCCACCCTCTCCCGCTGCAGGCCACGTGGTCCGCTGGATAGGCGGACATACGGTGCATAGGTAGATAGCTTCGGGTGGGCCGAGGCCTGCTTCGACGTGAAATCCGTTCCAGTCCAGGGCAAATATAGGCATGTGTCCTGGTTAAGGGAATAGGTGGGTATGGCAACCCTATGACCGTTAACTGTGGACAACGGGGTTTAGGGTCAGTAGCCGGGCTTGCGAGAGAAGTCTTATTGTGCGGTGCACGTGCCCAGTCGGGGATCTGCCAGCGTCCATAGTTGCTTTCAGGGCGGGAAGTTGACGCAATCCAAGTGGGTGAGCTTCACCTAAAAGGCCACGCTGAGACGCTGCTGCCGCTTTGCTGCCCCCGTCGACTGTGGCACCATCATGGAACCTCTACCACCTCTTCGCCAACTTGACGGGAGCAGCAGATGCCTGCATGGAGGCTGAGCCGACGCTTCGGCTCTGTCATGGCGCTCATGGCGCTCGTGGGCGGGATCTATGCCGCCGGTATCGGTGTTAGCGGCGCCGGGGCACAGGCCGAGGGCGCTGGTACCCAGCCGATCACCGAGGGCTCGGTCGTGACCGACGGTTGGGACTGGAGCTAAAATCCACGCCTTGTGATGAGACGGGCGGCCAACCCATAGGAGTGGAATGGCCAGGCGTCAGCCACCGCGACGACCATCCGAAGTTTCTTGGTTGATTACTGGTCCGTTGGCCATGCTGGCGGTGGTCTGGTCGGTTGTTCTTGCTTTGCTCGGCCGTGACACCGATCCCTTCAACCCATGGGTGGCCGTCCTTTTCCTAGGACTCTTTGTCCTGGTAGAGGTCCCTGTCCTGTACTTCATCACCCACAGGCAGGGTATTAGCATAACGATCAACGAAGTTCCGTTGATCCTTGCGCTGTTCTACCTGCCGCCATTGACCGTGGTGCTGATTTGTACGGTCAGCTCGTTGATCACACAGGTGCGGCGTCGACTGCCCGCCGCCAAACTCTGGTTCAACGTCGCCAAGACGGCAGCGGCGACCTCACTGGCCTCCCTCGCCCTGGTGGCGATGCCGGAGATCCAGGATGCCGGGCCGGGCACCTGGGTGACCCTGCTGATCGCCGTCTGCATCAACAGCCTGGTCACGCTGGCGGCCGTCGCCGGTGTGATGACGCTCATGCAGGGGGCGCAGGCGGGCGGTGAGATCATCCGCAGCGCCGGGCCGGGCCTGGTCACCGCCGCCGCGAATGCGTGGGTCGGCCTGGTGATCCTGATCTGTCTCGAGACGACCTGGTGGTCGGTGCTGCTGCTGGCCGCGCTCGCTGGTGCGCTGTTGCTGCTCTACCGGTCGTACGCCCGGTTCTTCCGGCAGCACCACACGCTGTCTGACATGTACGAGTTGACTCGTGCCATAACCGAGAGCGGCCACGACGGAACACTGGCCGACTCACTGCTGGGCCGGGTCCGTGCCCTGATGCAGGCCGAGTACGCCACCCTCTGGTTGCCGGCCCAGGGGCGACACCCAGAGGTGCTGCTCACCGCCCGGGTCGACGACCCGGGCCTGCTCGATTTTGCCAGGACGCCCCCGAAGGCCAGGGAAAAGGCCTGCGAGGAACGCCGGACGGTCGCCGCTGGCAGGTTCCTGGACGGTGGCGACGAGTTGCGTGCCGCGCTACGTCAGGGGGACGTGAAGGACGTCATCGTCTCCCCCCTGCGGTCCGGGCAGGCGGTCATCGGCTCGCTGGAAGTGGTCAACCGGCTCGGTGACATGGGTCACTTCAAGCCCGGGGACATTCCCGTCCTGGAGACTATCGCCGCCCATGCCGCCGTTGCCCTGGAGAACTCCCGGCTGGTCGACCGGCTGCGCTACGACGCCTATCACGACGGCTTGACCAACCTGCCCAACCGACGCCGGATCACGGGGGCGCTGGAGGAGGCGGTCCGGGTACGCGCTCCGGGTGAGATGGTCGCCGTCCTGCTCTTCGACGTCGACGCGCTCCGCCAGGTGAACGAGTCACTGGGACATGCCGCCGGCGACAAGATGCTGACCGAGGTGGCCAGCCGGCTACGCCGTTCGGCGCCACCAGGGGCGCTGGTCGGTCGGGTCGGCAGCGACGAGTTCGTGGTGACGCTACGGGTCGAGAGCACCGAGGAGGCGTTGACCCTGGCGGCCGGTCTGCGGGAGCAGATCCGTGACCAGATGGTCTTCGACGCGTTGACACTCGACGTCGATACGGCGGTCGGGGTGGCGATCCATCCGGATCACGGCAGCGAGCCGGCGGTCCTGCTCCAGCGGGTCGACCTGGCGGCAACTGCGGCGAAGTCCACGCCGGGCAGCATCCAGATGTTCAACCCGGCCATGGAGTCGCGGTCGATGCGCCGGCTCGGTCTGGCCGGTGATCTGCGCCGGGCGCTGGACCAGGGGGACCTGGAGGTCCACTTCCAACCGAAGGTGACCCTCGGTGACCGACGGTTGGTCGGGGTGGAATGCCTGGCCCGCTGGGAGCATCCGGCCCACGGCGCGGTCGCACCCGAGGACTTCGTCGCGGTCGCCGAGCACACCGGGCAGCTCGGCCGGCTGACCGAGATCGTGCTCAGGGAGGGGCTGCGGCGTAGTCGGGACTGGAACGTCACCGACGAGCCGCTCTCCGTCGCGGTCAACCTCTCCGCCCGTACGCTCACCGACCAGCACTTCCCGAGCCGCGTACAGGAACTGCTCGAAGAGTACGGTGTTCCGCCCGAACGGTTGACTTTCGAGATCAACGAATCAGGTGTGTTGGACGGTACGAACCGCCCGATGCCGACATTGCGTCGGTTATGGGACATCGGGGTACGACTGTCCGTGGACGACTTCGGTACCGGAAATTCATCCCTGTCCTACCTGCGGAGACTGCCGGTACACGAGATCAAGGTCGACCGTTCGTTCGTGCAGGGCATGGCGACCGACCCGGGCGACCTGGCCATCGTGAACGCCATGGTGACGCTGGCCCAGCAGTTCGGGCTGACCGTGGTCGCCGAGGGTGTGGAGAGCGAACTGACCCTGGAACTCCTCCAGGACATCGGCTGCCAGATCGGGCAGGGGTTCCTGTTCAGCAGATCGTTGCCGTACGAGCGTCTGGCGGCCTGGATCGGGGCCCAGGCGGAGCCGGAGTCTGCGTCGCACGGTGACGTTCGCAGGCTCCGTGCCGTGCCCTGACCCGGCTTGGATGCGCTCCGACCAGGCACGGAATGGTGTCGACGGATTCCCGGTGGCGCACCTGTGCGACCCCCGGTCCGATCGGTGCCGGATCCGGTGCCGGATCCGATTTCACCTGACGCGCGACGCCGTGTACTCTTACCTCTGCGCGGCTCACAGAGATCGTGCAAGCCCCCTTAGCTCAGTCGGCAGAGCGTCTCCATGGTAAGGAGAAGGTCTACGGTTCGATTCCGTAAGGGGGCTCAGCGGGTTCAGCTGGACCCATCACGGCGGTGTAGCTCAGCTTGGTAGAGCAAACGGCTCATAATCGTTGTGTCGCCGGTTCAAGTCCGGCCACCGCTACTCTCGACCGCCGGGGGAGATCCCGGGGCCGAAAAGACGGGCGCTAAGGGCGCCCACTTTGCGTGTCTGCTGGACTTGCGTCTACGCTGATGCGTTGTAGCTGTTCCATTAGCGAGGAAGGCCCTCCGCCGTGGCCAAGGCGACCGATGTCCGTCCAAAGATCACTTTGGCGTGTGTGGAGTGCAAAGAGCGCAACTACATCACGCGTAAGAACCGCCGGAACGACCCGGACCGCATCGAGCTGAAGAAGTTCTGCCCCCGGGACGGCAAGCACACCCTGCACCGCGAGACCCGCTGATCTCAGCAGTGCCGTCGGCCGCCAGGCCGATGTGGGTCCATCAACGTACAGATCGCCGATTCGGTACGGACGCTGCGGTTGAACCGCGGTGTCCACCACCGGGTCGGCGATCTTGCGTTACGTGTAGGTTCGCGGCATGCCCTTGGACACCTCCTTCGTCGGCCGGAGCTACCCGCCGACCGCCCCGTACGTGGTGGGGCGAGAGAAGATCCGTGAGTTCGCCACGGCGATCGGCGCCACCGAGGCGGCCTACCACGACCCCGAGGCGGCCCACGCGCTCGGCCACTCCGACGTGCTGGCCCCGCCGACCTTCCCGGTCGTACTCACCATGGCGGCCAGCCAGCAGATTATCGACGATCCGGCACTCGGGCTGGACTACAGCCGGGTGGTGCACGGCGACCAGCGGTTCGCCTACACCCGACCGGTGGTCGCCGGCGACGAGCTGGTCTGCGTCAACACGGTGGAGGACATCGTGTCCCGGGGTGGCCACGATTTCCTGACCACCCGGACCGAGGTGGCGACGGTGGCCGGTGAGCCGGTGGTGACGGTCTGGTCCAAGCTCGTCGTACGTGGGGAGGACTGAGCATGGATCTTCCAGTCAAGACGTTCCGGGTCACCCGGGCCGATCTGGTCCGCTACGCGGGTGCATCCGGCGACTTCAACCCGATCCACTGGAGCGATCGGACCGCGGTCAAGGTCGGCCTGCCCGGGGTGATCGCGCACGGCATGTTCACCATGGCGTTGGTGGGCCGGGCGGTGACCGAATGGGCTGGCGCGGCCGACGCGGTGGTCGAGTACGGCGTCCGGTTCACCCGACCGGTGGTGGTGCCGGACGACGACGAGGGCACCGAGATCCAGGTGAGCGCGGTCGTCCGGGGAGTCACCGAGGAGGGGCTGACCCGGCTCGACCTGACCGCGACCTGCCACGGCGAAAAGGTGCTGGCACAGGCCCGGGCCACGATCCGTACCCCGAGCTGAGAAGGGGACCGCGCGTCGGCAGTCACGCTGTCCGACGCGCGGTGGGTGGACCGGTTGGGAAAGTCGTGCCTCTACCCGTACACTGGTCCGCCGTGGGGCAAGTGACCCCTGCACGCGTCCGCGCGTCGCAGTGGTTGGTTTCCCACGAAGGGGTGTAGCTCAATTGGCAGAGCAGCGGTCTCCAAAACCGCAGGCTGCAGGTTCAAGTCCTGTCACCCCTGCGCCTTAGGCCTGACCGGTCCCGGGGGTCGGATTTCGGCCGGCCCGTCCGGGAGTGGTGAGACCAGCGCGGCGCGCGTTACCGACGCGCGCACCAACCACCCGGTGACGGAGGGCGAAGTGGCCGAGAGCAACCGGCGCGGCGAGGACGCCGCGGACGACCGTCTTGACGACGAGACGATCGACGACGCTATCGACGACGACGCTGAGGAGCCGGTTTCCCGCGGCGGCACCGCTACCCGCTCCCGCAAGAAGGCGGAATCGGCGGACAGCCGGTCCAAGGCCAAGGCAGAGACTAACCGGGTTGGAATTTTCGGCCGGGTCGGCCGGTTCTTCCGCGAGGTAGTGGGCGAGCTGCGTAAGGTCATTTGGCCTACCCGCAAGGAGCTGCTGACCTACACCGCCGTGGTGGTTACGTTCGTCACCGTGATGCTGGCGATCGTGGCCGGGCTGGACTTCGCGTTTGCGAAGGGCGTGCTGTTCGTCTTCGGCAGCTCCAGCTGATGAGCCGACCCAGCTGATAGTGACGGAAGTGAGCGAGCGTGCCTGAGTACGACGAGACCGCCGAACACGCGGACGAGCAGTCCGCGGTGGCGACGGCGGCGGACGACGAGTCGGTCGAGGCCGCCAGCGAGCCGGATTCGGAGCCGGAGGAGACCTTCGACCCGGTCGCCGAGCTACGGCAGAAGCTGCGTTACGCGCCGGGCGACTGGTTCGTGGTGCACTCGTACGCCGGTTACGAGAACAAGGTGAAGACCAACCTTGAGACTCGGATCACCAGCCTCGACATGGAGGAGTTCATCTACCAGGTCGAGGTGCCGACCCGGGAAGAGGTCGAGGTCAAGAACGGCAAGCGTTCGCAGGTTCAGGCGAAGGTCTTCCCCGGTTACATCCTGGTCCGGATGGAGCTGACGCCGGAGTCGTACTCCTGTGTGCGCAACACGCCGGGAGTGACCGGCTTCGTCGGGGCGACCGACCGGGCCGACCGTCCGGCCCCGCTGTCGCTCGACGAGGTTCTCAAGTGGCTGGCGCCGGCGGTCGAGACCGCCGAGCAGAAGAAGGCGAAGCCGGAGATCAAGGTCCTCGACTTCGAGGTTGGCGACTCGGTTACGGTCACCGACGGTGCGTTCGCCTCGCTGCCAGCCACGATCAGCGAGATCAACCCGGACCAGCAGAAGCTGAAGGTGCTGGTTTCGATCTTCGGTCGGGAGACGCCGGTCGAGCTCAACTTCAACCAGGTCGCCAGGATCTGACTTAGCGGAGCGCTGGGCGAGGACCTCGGCCGTTTGGCCGAGCATGACCTGCGCTAGCCTAGAACGTCGCCCGGTGGGTCGCGCTTGACCGTGCGCGCCCTGCCAGCGAGTCAGGTGCACCTTCACCAGTTCAAGCCCCAGGAAGAGACATGCCTCCCAAGAAGAAGAAGCTCGTCAAGACGTTCACGCTTCAGTTGCCGGCCGGCCAGGCCACTCCGGCACCGCCGGTTGGTCCCGCGCTCGGTCAGCACGGCGTCAACATCATGGAGTTCTGCAAGTCGTACAACGCCCAGACCGAGTCGCAGCGTGGTGACATCGTCCCCGCTGAGATCAGCGTGTACGAGGACCGGACCTTCACCTTCGTGCTGAAGACCCCGCCGGCCGCTCGGCTGCTGATCAAGGCTGCTGGTGTGCCGAAGGGCTCCGGCGTGCCGCACACCACCAAGGTCGGTTCGGTGACCCGCGCCCAGCTGCGCGAGATCGCCGAGAAGAAGATGGCCGACCTGAACGCCAACGACGTGGAACAGGCCGAGAAGATCATCGCCGGCACCGCCCGGTCGATGGGCATCACGGTCAAGGAATAAGGCTCCGAGCACCAGCAGGGACCAAACCGTGGGAGGGCACGCATCGGCGTGACCCGCCAGGAACCACAGGAGTATCGAGACATGCAGCGCAGCAAGAACTACCGTAAGGCCGCCGAGGCGGTCGACCGGTCCAAGCTCTACACCCCGGCCGAGGCGGTCAAGCTCGCCAAGGACACCAGCACCGTCAAGTTCGACGCCACGGTCGAGGTCGCGATGCGCCTCGGTGTCGACCCCCGTAAGGCGGACCAGATGGTTCGCGGCACGGTCAACCTGCCGCACGGCACGGGTAAGACCGCCCGCGTGATCGTCTTCGCGGCCGGAGCGAAGGCCGAGGAGGCCACCGCCGCCGGTGCGGACGCGGTGGGCACCGACGAGCTGGTTGCCCGGATCCAAGAGGGCTGGCTCGACTTCGATGCGGCGATCGCAACGCCGGACCAGATGGCCAAGATCGGTCGAATCGCGCGGATCCTGGGCCCGCGCGGTCTCATGCCGAACCCGAAGACCGGCACCGTGACCATGGACGTCACCAAGGCCGTCTCGGACATCAAGGGTGGAAAGATCACCTTCCGGGTGGACAAGCACTCCAACCTGCACCTGATCATCGGCAAGGCCTCCTTCTCCGAGGCTCAGCTGGTCGACAACTACGCCGCGGTCCTCGACGAGGTACTGCGGGTCAAGCCGTCCGCTGCCAAGGGCAAGTACCTCAAGAAGGTCACCCTCACCACCACGATGGGCCCGGGCGTCCCGGTTGACCCCAACGTGGTGAAGAACCTGCGCGAGGGCCAGGCCGAGGCCTGAGTTTCACGGTCGAACGACGGATCGGGGCACCCCCAGCTTCTGGGGGTGCCCCGATCCGTCTCAGCCCACGGGGAACAGCAGAAGCCGGGGCGGTACGCGTACGGGCGGCACCGCCGTACCGGGACCGTGGGTGTGCGGGGCACGGAGGGTACGTCGCCGTACCGCCCTCGGGCGGCTCCGCTCCCGACGTCCGGGGCAGCCCTCGGCGTACGTGTCGGCCCTCGGCCTGGTTGCCCGGCAACCTGGCGGGTACGTGGCCGGGGCCGGGGCCGGTTGGAAGCACGCGCCACCGCTGCCCAATGGTCACGCTGCAGGGTCCCGGTTCCGCCGAGCCGGAGGCGATTTGGCAGCCAGCCAGGGCTTCCCGTACTCTGGCCTCGCACGTCCGGTTTCCGGCCGGACGAGCATCGTAACCACCCAAAGACCGCTGGTCACCGTGCCCCGGCACGGTCGAAGGTCCCGTTCGACGGGCGGCCCGCGCAGGGGGAGACGGTAGCGTTCACTGGTCGTCCACCTATGACCATGTCCGCCCCGTGCGCCCTGCGCCGGGGCGTTTCTCGTTGCGGCGGTTTCTTCAATACCGATTTCGAAGGTAACCAGCCCGGAGCAATGAGAGAGGAGGGACATGGCGGACAAGCCGGTTCGGGCCGACAAGGCCACTGCCGTTGCCGAACTGACCGAGCACTTCCGTAGCTCGGGTGCCACCGTGCTGACCGAGTACCGCGGCTTGACGGTTTCCCAGCTCACCGCGCTGCGGCGCGCGCTGGGTCGGGAAACGACCTACGCGGTCGCGAAGAACACGCTGGCCAAGCGTGCTGCAGCGGATGCTGGCATCGACGGCCTCGACGAGCTGTTCACCGGTCCTACCGCGCTTACCTTCGTCTCCGGCGATGTCGTCGAGGCGGCGAAGGGCCTGCGTGATTTCGCGAAGGCCAACCCGAAGCTCGTCATCAAGGGTGGCGTCTTCGAGGGCAAGGCCATCACCGCGGCCGAGGTCAACAAGCTCGCCGACCTTGAGTCCCGCGAGGTGCTGCTGGCCAAGCTGGCCGGCGCGATGAAGGCCAACCTGAGCAAGGCTGCGGCCCTGTTCCAGGCGCCGCTGTCGAAGACCGCCCGCCTGGCGGCTGCCCTGCAGGAAAAGCGCGAGAAGGAGGGCGAGGAGCAGGCCTGACGGCCGGACTCGTCGCCACCAGTCATTCTTCAAAGTACTTAGGAAAGGACGCCAGACATGGCGAAGCTCAGCACCGAAGAGCTGCTCGACGCGTTCAAGGAGATGACGCTGATCGAGCTCTCGGAGTTCGTGAAGCAGTTCGAGGAGACCTTCGACGTCACCGCTGCCGCCCCGGTGGCTGTCGCGGCTGCCGCCCCGGGTGCCCCCGCGGCCGAGGCCGAGCCGGAGAAGGACGAGTTCGACGTCGTCCTCGAGGCTGACGGTGGCAAGAAGATCCAGGTCATCAAGGTCGTGCGTGAGCTGACCGGCCTGGGCCTGAAGGAGGCCAAGGACGTGGTCGAGGCCGCGCCGAAGGCCGTCCTGGAGAAGGTCAACAAGGAGACCGCCGACAAGGCCAAGGCGAAGCTCGAGGCCGAGGGTGCCAAGGTTTCCCTGAAGTGAGCTGACGCACACTGTGCCAGAGCGGGCGGGGATTCGGCGCCGGATCCCCGCCCGCTCTGCTGTGTCCGGTGTCCGGCGGTAGCCCGATGATCAGGGCGTTGGTCGCCCGGGTGTCGGCTGGTAGGGGCGTGTTCGCGTCAGGACCGTTGGTGAGGCTACGATTCGACCCGCCTGCCAGCCCTTGACGCAGCCCCCAGCCGACAGGCACGCTGGACCAGCAAGACCTTCCGCGCTTGCAACGGCTACCGCTTGGGTAATGGCCATGGCAGCACCGTCGCCATGTCCCGACAGCCCAAGTGGTCCCGCGGGAAACGCCGCGTTCTGAGCGGCCCGGAGGCACCTGTTCAGGTGCCCGGAGGCACGTTCCGCGACGTCCTGCGGTGGTTGGCTGGACAGCGGTTAGCCTCTCGGCTACACTGCTAGTTTGCGCTGCCTTCCGACTTGACCCCTGCTCGGAATGTCCGTTTGTGGATATTTGGAGTGGGGTCATTGGAGTGCACGCGTAACAGCCGTTTTGCAGCACCGGTCCTCGGAAGGACGCATCTTGGCAGCTTCCCGCCCTGCGAAGACCAGTCGTACGTCGAGCGCTTTCGCGCCCCGCCGAATCTCATTCGGCAGGATCACCGAACACCTCGAGGTCCCCAACCTCCTTGCCATCCAGAACGAGTCGTTTGACTGGCTGGTCGGTAACGAGGCTTGGCAGGGCCGGTCGGCTGACGACCCGCACGCTCGCTCGGGTCTCGCGGAGATCCTCGACGAGATTAGTCCCATTGAGGACTTCTCCGGCACCATGTCACTGTCCTTCTCCGCGCCGCGCTTCGATGAGGTCAAGGCCTCGATCGAGGAGTGCAAGGAGAAGGACCTGACCTACTGCGCTCCGCTGTTCGTGACGGCGGAGTTCACCAACAACACCACTGGCGAGATCAAGAGCCAGACGGTGTTCATGGGTGACTTCCCGATGATGACGCCGAAGGGCACCTTCATCATCAACGGCACCGAGCGCGTCGTGGTCAGCCAGCTCGTCCGGTCCCCGGGCGTCTACTTCGACAAGCAGCCGGACAAGACCTCCGACCGCGACCTCTCCAGCGTCAAGGTGATCCCGAGCCGGGGTGCCTGGCTGGAGTTCGACATCGACAAGCGCGACACTGTCGGTGTCCGTATCGACCGTAAGCGGCGTCAGGCAGTCACCGTGCTGCTCAAGGCCATCGGTTGGACCACCGAGCAGATCCGCGAACGGTTCGGCTGGTCCGAGTTGATGATGACCACCCTGGAGAAGGACCACATCGCCGGGGCGGACGAGGCGCTACTCGACATCTACCGCAAGCTGCGGCCGGGTGAGCCGCCGACGCGGGAGAACGCGCAGACCCTGCTCGACAACCTCTTCTTCAACCCGAAGCGGTACGACGTCGCCAAGGTCGGTCGGTACAAGTTCAACAAGAAGCTCGAAGTCAACGTGCCGATCACCACGGGCACGCTGACCGAGGACGACATCGTCGCCACCGTGGAGTACCTCTGCCGGCTGCACGCCGGTGAGGACGGCTACGAGGCCGACGACATCGACCACTTCGGCAACCGTCGCCTGCGTACCGTGGGCGAGCTGATCCAGAACCAGGTCCGGGTCGGTCTGTCCCGGATGGAGCGGGTCGTCCGTGAGCGGATGACCACCCAGGACGTCGAGGCGATCACGCCGCAGACCCTGATCAACATCCGTCCGGTGGTGGCGGCGATCAAGGAGTTCTTCGGCACGTCCCAGCTGTCCCAGTTCATGGACCAGACCAACCCGCTGGCGGGCCTGACCCACCGGCGCCGGCTGAGCGCGCTTGGCCCGGGTGGTCTGTCCCGGGAGCGGGCCGGCTTCGAGGTCCGTGACGTGCACCCGTCCCACTACGGCCGGATGTGCCCGATCGAGACCCCGGAAGGCCCGAACATCGGTCTGATCGGTGCGCTCTCCACCTTCGCGCGGGTCAACCCGTTCGGGTTCATCGAGACGCCGTACCGCAAGGTCGTCGACGGCCGGGTGACCGACCAGATCGACTACCTGACCGCGGACGAGGAGGACCGGTTCGTCAAGGCGCAGGCCAACGCCCCGCTGAAGAGCGACGGGCACTTCGCCGAGGACCGGGTCCTGGTCCGTCGAAAGGGCGGTGAGGTCGACTTCGTCGCCCCGACCGCAGTCGACTACATGGACGTCTCGCCGCGTCAGATGGTGTCGGTCGCGACCGCCATGATCCCGTTCCTCGAGCACGACGACGCCAACCGGGCACTGATGGGCGCGAACATGCAGCGCCAGGCCGTGCCGCTGGTCAAGGCGGAGTCGCCGCTGGTCGGCACCGGCATGGAGTACCGCGCCGCAGTCGACGCCGGTGACGTGGTCGTGGCCGAGGTCGGCGGTGTGGTCGAGGACCTGTGCGCCGACTACGTGACGGTGCACCAGGACGACGGGCACCGGCGTACCTACCTGCTGCACAAGTTCCGCCGCTCCAACGCCGGCTCCTGCGTCAACCAGAAGCCGGTCGTCTTCGAGGGGGACCGCGTCGAGGCCGGTCAGGTCATCGCCGACGGGCCGTGCACCGACGAGGGCGAGATGGCGCTCGGGCGCAACCTGCTCGTGGCGTTCATGACCTGGGAGGGCCACAACTACGAGGACGCGATCATCCTGTCGCAGCGCCTCGTGCAGCAGGACGCCCTCACCTCGATCCACATCGAGGAGCACGAGGTCGACGCCCGTGACACCAAGCTGGGCCCGGAAGAGATCACCCGCGACATCCCGAACGTCAGCGAGGAGATGCTGGCCGACCTCGACGAGCGGGGGATCATCCGGATCGGTGCGGAGGTCGTCCCCGGCGACATCCTGGTCGGAAAGGTCACGCCCAAGGGTGAGACCGAGCTGACCCCGGAGGAGCGGCTGCTTCGCGCGATCTTCGGTGAGAAGGCTCGTGAGGTCCGGGACACCTCGCTGAAGGTGCCGCACGGTGAGAGCGGCACGGTCATCGGTGTGCGTACGTTCTCCCGTGAGGACGGCGACGAGCTGCCGCCGGGTGTCAACGAGCTGGTACGGGTCTACGTCGCGCAGAAGCGGAAGATCCAGGACGGCGACAAGCTCGCCGGCCGGCACGGTAACAAGGGTGTCATCTCCAAGATCCTGCCGGTCGAGGACATGCCGTTCCTGGAGGACGGCACCCCGGTCGACATCGTGCTCAACCCGCTCGGTGTGCCGAGCCGGATGAACATCGGTCAGGTGCTGGAGACCCACCTCGGCTGGGTGGCCAAGACCGGTTGGAAGATCGATGGCGACGACGCCGATTGGAAGCGGGCGCTGCGTTCGATCGACGCCGCCGAGTCGGAGCCGGACACCAACGTGGCGACGCCGGTCTTCGACGGCGCCAAGGAGGAGGAGATCTCCGGTCTGCTCTCGTCGACCCTGCCCAACCGGGACGGCAAGCAGCTGATCGGCGCGAGCGGAAAGGCGCAGCTCTTCGACGGTCGTTCCGGCGAGCCGCTGCCCGACCCGATCGCGGTCGGCTACATCTACATCCTCAAGCTGAACCACCTGGTCGACGACAAGATCCACGCTCGGTCGACCGGCCCGTACTCGATGATCACGCAGCAGCCGCTGGGTGGTAAGGCGCAGTTCGGTGGTCAGCGCTTCGGTGAGATGGAGTGCTGGGCGATGCAGGCGTACGGCGCCGCGTACGCCCTGCAGGAGCTGCTGACGATCAAGTCCGACGACGTCCTGGGCCGGGTCAAGGTCTATGAGGCGATCGTCAAGGGCGAGAACATCCCCGAGCCGGGCATCCCGGAGTCGTTCAAGGTGCTGCTCAAGGAGCTGCAGTCGCTGTGCCTCAACGTCGAGGTGCTCTCCAGCGACGGTGTGGCTCTGGAGATGCGCGAGACCGACGACGAGGTCTTCCGGGCCGCGGAGGAACTCGGCATCGACCTGTCCCGGCGCCCGAACGAAGGCGTGAGCAGCGTCGACGAAATTTAGCGGGCGTGTCCGGGGTGGGTGATCACCCGCCCCGGACACCCGTCGGACCTAGAACCCAACCGAGCAACGAAGAGGGATAGGACCAAGTGCTCGACGTCAATTTCTTCGACGAGCTCCGCATCGGGCTGGCCACCGCGGACGATATCCGGCAGTGGTCGCACGGTGAGGTCAAGAAGCCCGAGACGATCAACTACCGCACTCTGAAGCCGGAAAAGGACGGGCTCTTCTGCGAGAAGATCTTCGGTCCGCAGCGCGACTGGGAGTGCTACTGCGGTAAGTACAAGCGCGTCCGCTTCAAGGGCATCATCTGTGAGCGCTGTGGCGTCGAGGTGACCCGTTCCAAGGTGCGTCGTGAGCGGATGGGCCACATCGAGCTGGCCGCGTCCGTCACCCACATCTGGTACTTCAAGGGTGTGCCGAGCCGGCTGGGCTACCTGCTCGACCTGGCGCCGAAGGACCTCGAGAAGATCATCTACTTCGCCTCCTACGTGGTCACCAGCGTCGACGCCGAGGCGCGTCACCGCGACCTGTCCACGCTGGAGAACGAGATCCTGGCCGAGAAGCGCCAGTCCGAGAACAGCCGCGACTCGGAGATCGAGAAGCGGGCCGCCAAGCTCGAGGCCGACCTGGCCGAGCTGGAGGCCGAGGGCGCCAAGGCCGACGTGCGTCGCAAGGTCAAAGAGGGCGGCGAGCGCGAGATGCGCCAGATCCGCGACCGGGCGCAGCGCGAGATCGACCGGCTGGACGAGGTCCTCGACACCTTCCGCAAGCTGGAGCCGAAGCAGCTGGTCACCGACGAGCTGCTCTACCGTGAGCTGCGGGACCGGTTCGGTGAGTACTTCACCGGCGGCATGGGTGCCGAGGCGATCAAGGCGCTGGTCCAGAACATGGACCTGGACGCCGAGGCCGAGAACCTCCGCGAGATCATCCGGTCCGGTAAGGGGCAGCGGAAGATCCGGGCGCTGAAGCGGCTGAAGGTCGTCGCGGCGTTCCTGAACACCCGCAACTCGCCGCTGGGCATGGTGCTGGACTGCGTACCGGTCATCCCGCCGGACCTGCGCCCGATGGTGCAGCTCGACGGTGGCCGCTTCGCGACCTCCGACCTGAACGACCTCTACCGCCGGGTCATCAACCGCAACAACCGGCTCAAGCGCCTGATCGACCTGGGCGCGCCCGAGATCATCGTCAACAACGAGAAGCGGATGCTCCAGGAGGCCGTCGACGCGCTGTTCGACAACGGCCGTCGCGGACGTCCGGTCACCGGTCCCGGTAACCGGCCGCTGAAGTCGCTCTCCGACATGCTCAAGGGCAAGCAGGGCCGGTTCCGGCAGAACCTGCTGGGTAAGCGTGTCGACTACTCCGGCCGTTCGGTCATCGTGGTCGGTCCGCAGCTGAAGCTGCACCAGTGCGGTCTGCCCAAGCAGATGGCGCTGGAGCTGTTCAAGCCGTTCGTGATGAAGCGGCTGGTCGACCTCAACCACGCGCAGAACATCAAGTCCGCCAAGCGGATGGTCGAGCGGCAGCGGCCGGTCGTCTGGGACGTGCTGGAAGAGGTCATCGGCGAGCACCCGGTGCTGCTGAACCGGGCACCGACCCTGCACCGGCTGGGTATCCAGGCCTTCGAACCGCAGCTGGTCGAGGGCAAGGCGATCCAGATCCACCCGCTGGTCTGCACCGCGTTCAACGCGGACTTCGACGGTGACCAGATGGCGGTGCACGTACCGCTGTCCGCCGAGGCCCAGGCCGAGGCACGGATCCTGATGCTGTCGTCGAACAACATCCTCAAGCCGGCCGACGGCAAGCCGGTCACCATGCCCACCCAGGACATGGTCATCGGCCTCTACCACCTGACCCACCTCACGCCGGGTGGCGCGGGCGAGGGCCGGGAGTTCAGCTCGGACGCCGAGGCCCGGATGGCCTTCGACAGCGGTGAACTGCACCTGCAGGCACCGGTGAAGATCCGGCTCCGGGGCCTGGTCGGGGTGGACAACGGCGTCGGTGGACAGCCGTGGACCGCGCCCGAGGGCTGGACCCAGGGTGACCCGCTGATCGTGGAGACCACGCTCGGCCGGGTGCTGTTCAACGAGACCCTGCCGCAGGGCTACCGGTTCGTGAACTACGAGATCCGTAAGGGTCAGCTCTCGGCGATCGTCAACGACCTCGCCGAGCGGTTCCCGAAGGTGGCGCTGGCCGCGACGCTCGACGGGCTCAAGGAGGCCGGTTTCCACTGGGCCACCTGGTCCGGCGTGACGATCGGCATGGAGGACGTCATCGCGCCGCCGCGCAAGCGGGAGATCCTGGACCGGTACGAGAAGGAAGCCGACCGGATCGACAAGCAGTACCAGCGGGGTCTGATGACCGCCGAGGAACGTCGCGGCGAGCTCATCGAGATCTGGACCAAGGCGACCAACGAGATCGCCAAGGAGATGGAGACGGCGCTTCCGCAGGAGAACCCGCTGTGGAAGATGATCAACTCGGGTGCCCGAGGCAACCTGCTCCAGCTCCGGCAGATCGCGGCCATCCGTGGTCTGGTGGCCAACCCCAAGGGTGAGATCATCCCGCGGCCGATCAAGGCCAGCTACCGGGAGGGTCTGTCCGTACTGGAGTACTTCATCTCCACGCACGGTGCCCGTAAGGGTCTGGCCGACACCGCGCTGCGTACCGCCGACTCGGGTTACCTGACCCGTCGTCTGGTGGACGTCTCGCAGGACGTGATCATCCGGGAAGAGGACTGCGGCACCGACCGTGCCATCCCGATGCAGGTCGGCGAGTACATCGACGGCAAGCTGGTGGTGCACGAGCACGCCGAGACCGGCGTGCACGCCCGTACCCTGGCCGACGACGTCAAGGGTGCCGACGGCAACCTGGTGGTCGAGCGGGGCGCGGACCTCAACTCGGTGCTGGTCGACAAGCTCGTTGCGGCCGGGGTCGAGACGGTCCGGGTCCGCAGCGTGCTCACCTGCGAGTCGAAGCTGGGCGTCTGCGGGGCCTGCTACGGGCGTTCGCTGCCGACCGGCAAGACCGTGGACGTCGGCGAAGCGGTCGGCATCATCGCCGCCCAGTCGATCGGTGAGCCCGGTACCCAGCTGACGATGCGTACCTTCCACACCGGTGGTGTCGCCGGTGAGGACATCACGCAGGGTCTGCCGCGTGTCACGGAAATCTTCGAGGCCCGGGTACCCAAGGGCAAGGCGCCGATCGCCGACACCCCCGGACGCGTCCGGATCGAGGACGGCGAGCGGTCGCGGAAGATCATCGTGGTGCCGGACGACGGCAGTGACGAGATCGTCTACGACAAGATCTCCAAGCGGGTCCGGCTGCGGGCCCACGACGGTGATCACGTCGAGGTCGGCGAGAAGCTCACCGAGGGCACGATCGACCCGCACGAGCTGCTGCGGATCCTCGGCCCGCGGGCGGTCCAGGTCCACCTGACCCAGGAGGTCCAGGAGGTCTACCGGTCGCAGGGTGTGCTCATCCACGACAAGCACATCGAGATCATCATTCGGCAGATGCTCAAGCGGGTCACGGTCATCGACTCCGGCTCGACCGAGTTCCTGCCGGGTGTGCTGGTCGACCGGGCGCTCTTCGAGTCGGAGAACCGCCGACTCGTCTCCGAGGGCGGCGAGCCCGCAGCGGGTCGTCCGCAGCTGATGGGTATCACCAAGGCGTCGCTGGCCACGGACTCGTGGCTGTCGGCGGCCTCCTTCCAGGAGACCACCCGGGTGCTGACGGACGCGGCGATCCACGCCCGCAGCGACTCGCTGATCGGCCTGAAGGAGAACGTCATCATCGGTAAGCTCATCCCGGCCGGTACGGGCATCAGCAAGTACCGCAACGTCCGGGTGGAGCCGACCGAGGAGGCGAAGGCCAAGGTCTACTCGATGACCGGATACCCGGAGACCGACTACGGGTTCGGGCCGGCCAGTGGCCAGGCAGTGCCGCTGGACGACTTCGACTTCGGGTCGTACCGCTAGGCGAAACGGTGCCAGGCGCTCCGCACGTCGTACCGACGACGCGTGGGGCGCCTGGCGTCTTTGTAGGCTGACGGGGTGGAGATGATGCGGGTGAGCGTTCCCGGACAACCTCTGCGCCATCCGCTCGATCCGGATCCGGTTCGTTCGTCCAAGTCCCGTACGGTGTTCGCACTGGGACTGCTGGCCGCGTTGACCGGTGTGTTCCTCGGTGGCGCGGTGCCGGCAGCGGTCGCGTTGCTGCTGGCCCGGCAGGCTCGGCGGGACGCGTACGCCTCCGGCGGGTACCTCACCGGCGCGGCCTGGATCCGGCGTGGCGAGCGACTGGCCTGGACCGCGCTCCTGCTGGCCGCGACCACGGTCGTGGTCGCGAGCATCATCGGCGTGGTCAATCTGGCGGAAAACCCCGGTGGGCCGGACTTCACACCGACCGGCGACTAGGCCCGGCGGTAGCCTGACTTCCTGAGCTTCATCGGTCGTGCGGTGGGAGGGGACGTTAGTGACGGAAGAGGGGCAGCCATCGTCGACGAACGACGTGGGGTGGCGATCACCGGAGGCGTCCACCGGCCACGAACCCCACTTCCATGTCCCGTCGTACGACCTGCCGACCGGGGGTGACCGGGACCGGGCCACCCCGATCGGATCACCGTCGCTGTCGACCCCGCCGGCCGTGGCCGAGCCGACAACCGGGACCGGCGATGCCAACGTCGACGGCGAGCGGGACGGCCGGGTGCCGTCCGCCCCGTCCGTCAACCCCGACCAGCCGTCGTCGACCGGAGCACCTCCGGACCTGGCCGCTCCGGGACCGGCGTACCCGTCCGGGGTGGGCCCGCAGCCGGCGTACCCGCCACCTGGCCCGGTTCCGGGCAGCCCGAACATCGGTCCGACGGTGGGCGGTCCAGGCGCGGGCAGCTTGTCCGGCCCGGTTGGGGGCAGCCCGAACGCGGCTACCGGCCAGGCAGGGGGTGGTTGGGTGCCACCGCCGCCCCGGGAGGCGTGGCGTGCCCCACGCCGGATCGAGACGGTACCGGGTACACCCTTCGGTGTCGTTCATCTCGACGTACCACCGGTCAACTCCGGCCTGGCGATCGGCGCACTCGTCGCCGGGATCGCGTCGGTGCTGGTCGCACTCCTGGTCGCGTGCTTCGGTCTGGCGGGCGCCAGTGGCGGTTGGGGCGGGTGGGCCGCAGGAGCCTTCGCGATCCTCGGCGGTCTTGCCGGTGGCGCCGCGATCGTGTTGGGCATCCTGGGAATGCGACAGATCCGCCGGATCCTGCCACCGCCGGCGATCCGGTTCACCGGCCGGGGGCTGGCCATCGCCGGATTGAGTTGCGGTGCCACCGGGTTGGGCGTGACCGTCCTCTCGCTTCTACTGGCGCTGCTCCTCCAGGCGGCCTGAACCCGGGCGCTGCTTCTTCCCGGCCGCCCGAACCCGGCGCTGCTTCTTCTAGGCGGACCGGACCCGGCGCTGCTTCTTCTAGGCGGACCGGACCCGGCGCTGCTCCTCCGGGTAGCCGGAACCGCTGTCCTGATACGGAGGCCCGGGGTGCCGGTCCCGCTGTTCGGGAAGCCGGTAGAATCCTCTGTTGGAGTCGCTCTTCGCGGGCGGTATGACGGAACGATCCGGCTGAGGAGGCTGTGCGGCAGCTTTCGAGGACCCCGTTTTGACCTGCGCGCTCACGGTGGGTACTCTTTCCCCTTGTGCTCAGGCCTGCCTGGGCAAATCGTGCGTGCGCCCGAGTCGGCCTCCGGCCATCGAGCAGCGCCACGATCAAGTCACACCAGAACCGCAGGGCCGCAACGCCCGAGGGGCTGACAAGTCCGATACGCGCGTGAGTGACGTATCGGCACCCTGGGGCCGGGCGACACGCCCGACCGCGGGTGCCGGAATCCCGTTTGGGGCTTCTGGTCGGAATGTAGGAGAGTCGCCTGCCAGGGCGACTACGACGACACAGCGCGGCCGCTGAGAGGCGGTCGGAGGGAGCGGAGAAACCCGGTGCCCACCATTCAGCAACTGGTCCGAAAGGGCCGCCAGGCGAAGACGAGTAAGACGAAGACACCAGCGCTGAAGGGAAGTCCTCAGCGGCGGGGCGTCTGCACGCGCGTCTACACCACCACCCCCAAGAAGCCGAACTCGGCGCTGCGCAAGGTCGCTCGTGTCAAGCTCAGCAGCCAGATCGAGGTGACCGCCTACATCCCGGGTGTCGGCCACAACCTCCAGGAGCACTCGATCGTGCTCGTCCGTGGCGGCCGGGTGAAGGACCTCCCAGGTGTCCGCTACAAGATCGTGCGCGGCTCGCTGGACACCCAGGGCGTCCGCAACCGTAAGCAGGCGCGTAGCCGCTACGGCGCGAAGAAGGAGAAGAGCTGACATGCCGCGTAAGGGCCCTGCTCCGCGTCGGCCGCTGGTCGCTGACCCGGTATACAACTCGCCGCTGGTCACCCAGCTGGTGAACAAGATCCTGCTCCGTGGCAAGCGTCAGCTGGCCGAGCGCATCGTCTACAGCGCCCTCGAGGGGTGCCGGGAGAAGTCGGGCACCGACCCGGTCGTCACGCTCAAGCGCGCGATGGACAACGTCAAGCCGACTCTCGAGGTCCGCAGCCGCCGGGTCGGTGGCGCGACCTACCAGGTGCCGGTCGAGGTCCGTCCGGCCCGGGCGACCACGCTCGGACTGCGCTGGCTGGTCACCTACGCCAAGGCCCGCCGCGAGAAGACCATGGTCGAGCGTCTGATGAACGAGCTGCTCGACGCGAGCAACGGTCTCGGTGCCGCTGTCAAGCGGCGCGAGGACACCCACAAGATGGCCGAGTCCAACAAGGCCTTCGCGCACTACCGCTGGTAATACCGGCGTCCTTCTTCGGCTCGTTGCCCGGCATCCCCGGGCAACGGGACGGAGAAGCGCCGTAGGCCCGAGACGACGATGAAGAGTAGGGATTGAAGTGGCCGCCGCAGACGCGCTCGCCAAGGTACGCAACATCGGCATCATGGCGCACATCGATGCCGGCAAGACCACCACCACTGAGCGGATCCTGTTCTACACCGGCATCACCTACAAGATCGGTGAGGTCCACGAGGGCGGCGCCGTCATGGACTGGATGGAACAGGAACAGGAACGCGGCATCACCATCACCTCCGCCGCCACGAAGTGCGAGTGGAAGGGCCACACGATCCAGATCATCGACACGCCCGGCCACGTCGACTTCACGGTCGAGGTCGAGCGGTCGCTGCGGGTGCTCGACGGTGCGGTCGCGGTGTACGACGGTGTCGCCGGTGTGGAGCCGCAGACGGAGAACGTCTGGCGGCAGGCGGACAAGTACAACGTGCCCCGGATGTGCTTCGTAAACAAGCTCGACCGGACCGGCGCGGACTTCTTCCGCTGCGTCCAGATGATGATCGACCGGCTCAACGCGACGCCGCTGGTGCTGCAGGTGCCGATCGGCGCGGAGTCGGACTTCATCGGCGTCGTCGACCTGATCGAGATGCGGGCACTGACCTGGCGCGGCGAGACCCAGAAGGGTGAGGACTACTCGGTCGAGGAGATCCCGGCCGACCTCACCGACCTGGCCGCCGAGTGGCGTGACAAGCTGCTGGAGACCCTGGCCGACGTCGACGACTCGATCATGGAGAAGTACCTCGAGGGCGAGGAGCTCTCCGCCGACGAGATCAAGGCCGCCATCCGGCGCGCCACGATCGCTGGCAAGGCCAACCCGGTGCTCACCGGTACCGCGTTCAAGAACAAGGGCATCCAGCCCATGCTCGACGCGGTCGTCGCCTACCTGCCGTCGCCGCTCGACATCCCCGCGATCGAGGGAACCGCCACCGACGGTGAGACCCCGATGCTGCGCAAGCCGTCGGTCAGCGAGCCGTTCGCCGGTCTGGCCTTCAAGATCCAGACGGACAAGCACCTCGGCAAGCTGACCTACGTCCGGGTCTACTCCGGCAAGCTCGAGTCCGGTTCCCAGGTGATCAACTCCACCAAGGACCGCAAGGAGCGGATCGGCAAGATCTACCAGATGCACGCCAACAAGCGCGAGGAGCGTACGACCGCGCAGGCTGGCGACATCATCGCCGTGCAGGGTCTCAAGCAGACCACCACCGGTGACACCCTCTGCGACCCGGCGAACCCGGTCATCCTGGAGTCGATGACCTTCCCCGAGCCGGTCATCGAGGTCGCGATCGAGCCGAAGACCAAGGCCGACCAGGAGAAGCTGGGCACCGCGATCCAGCGTCTGGCGGAAGAGGACCCGACCTTCCGCGTCAAGAACGACGAGGAGACCGGCCAGACCGTCATCTCCGGCATGGGCGAGCTGCACCTGGACATCCTGGTGGACCGGATGCGGCGTGAGTTCAACGTCGAGGCCAACATCGGTAAGCCGCAGGTGGCGTACCGCGAGACTGTCCGCCGCAAGGTGGAGAAGGTCGAGTACACCCACAAGAAGCAGACCGGTGGTTCGGGTCAGTACGCCCGCGTCATCGTCAGCCTCGAGCCGCTGCCGCTGACCAACGAGTCGGCGACCTACGAGTTCGCCAACGCCGTCACCGGTGGTCGGATCCCGAAGGAGTTCATCCCCTCGGTCGACGCCGGTGCCCAGGACGCGATGCAGTACGGCATCCTGGCGGGCTTCCCGCTGGTCGGTGTGAAGCTGACGCTGCTCGACGGTCAGTACCACGAGGTCGACTCGTCGGAAATGGCGTTCAAGATCGCCGGTTCGATGGTGCTGAAGGAGGCGGCCCGCAAGGCTGACCCGGCACTGCTCGAGCCGATGATGGCGGTCGAGGTCACCACGCCCGAGGAGAACATGGGCGACGTGATCGGCGACCTCAACTCCCGGCGCGGCATCATCCAGGCCATGGAGGAGCGTCACGGTGCTCGCATCGTTCGCGCTCTGGTGCCGCTGTCGGAGATGTTCGGCTACGTCGGCGACCTGCGGTCGAAGACCCAGGGCCGGGCTAGCTACAGTATGCAGTTCGACTCCTACGCCGAGGTTCCGCAGAACGTGGCGAAGGAGATCATCGCGAAGGCGACGGGCGAGTAACGTCGTCCGCGGCCTTCCGGGCCGGGCTGCGTGAGACCGGGCCTGAAGGTTTCACCACCGCAAGACACAAGTTCTTCCCGGCCTGATCGTTGGGCCGGAAAGGCTGTCGACAGAGTCCCAAACGCCGAACGGCGTGCCGGGCGTACGAACCAAGAAGTCCACAGGAGGACACCAGTGGCGAAGGCGAAGTTCGAGCGGACTAAGCCGCACGTCAACATCGGCACCATTGGTCACATCGACCACGGTAAGACGACGCTGACGGCGGCCATCACCAAGGTCCTGCATGACAAGTACCCGGACCTGAACCCGTACACGCCGTTCGACGAGATCGACAAGGCGCCGGAGGAGAAGGCCCGCGGCATCACGATCTCGATCGCTCACGTCGAGTACCAGACCGACCAGCGGCACTACGCGCACGTCGACTGCCCGGGTCACGCTGACTACATCAAGAACATGATCACCGGTGCCGCGCAGATGGACGGCGCGATCCTGGTGGTGGCGGCCACCGACGGCCCGATGCCGCAGACCCGCGAGCACGTGCTGCTGGCCCGCCAGGTTGGTGTGCCCTACATCGTCGTGGCGCTCAACAAGAGCGACATGGTCGACGACGAGGAGCTCCTGGAGCTCGTCGAGCTCGAGGTCCGTGAGCTGCTGTCCTCGCAGGAGTTCCCGGGCGACGACCTGCCGGTCGTGCGGGTCTCCGCGCTGAAGGCGCTCGAGGGCGACCCCGAGTGGACCGAGAAGCTCATGGACCTGATGAGCGCGGTCGACACCGCGATTCCGCAGCCGGAGCGCGAGATCGAGAAGCCGTTCCTGATGCCGATCGAGGACGTCTTCACGATCACCGGTCGTGGTACGGTCGTCACCGGTCGTGCCGAGCGTGGCGTTCTCAAGCCGAACGAGGAGGTGGAGATCGTCGGCATCCGGGAGAAGTCGATGAAGACGACCTGCACCGGTATCGAGATGTTCCGCAAGCTGCTCGACGAGGCCCGCGCGGGTGAGAACGTCGGTCTGCTGCTGCGTGGCATCAAGCGCGAGGACGTCGAGCGCGGCATGGTGGTCATCAAGCCGGGCACCTCGACCCCGCACACCGAGTTCGAGGCGACCGTCTACATCCTCTCCAAGGAGGAGGGTGGCCGGCACACCCCGTTCTTCCAGAACTACCGTCCGCAGTTCTACTTCCGGACCACGGACGTTACCGGCGTCGTCACGCTGCCTGAGGGCACCGAGATGGTCATGCCGGGCGACAACACCACGATGACCGTGAAGCTCATCCAGCCGATCGCGATGGAGGACAACCTCAAGTTCGCGATCCGTGAGGGTGGTCGTACGGTCGGCGCTGGTCGCGTCACCAAGATCATTAAGTGACCAAGGTAACCCCGATTAGCGCTGCCGTACGGTAGTACGGCATACTGGTCAGGTTGCGTACCAGCAGGGTGGCTGGCTGCCCAGCAGTCAGCCACCCTTGCGGGGCGCGTCAGGTCTGGAGACACGACCTGGTGCCCCCGATCCAACCGCGAGGTCGGACCGCTCTGATCGTTCAGGGCGGAGTCTGATCCAAGGGCGCGACACGCCCGACCGCGGGGGTCGGACACAACACGAATCGGCAGCGCCGGGCCCGGTCTGGCAGTATCCCGCTCGCCGTGAGCGGGCTCCATTGCGGGCGGGGCGGAGAGAGAAGGAACAGAAGCCATCATGGCGGGACAGAAGATCCGCATCCGGCTCAAGGCCTATGACCACGAGGTCGTCGATTCCTCGGCGCGGAAGATCGTCGAGACGGTGACGCGTACCGGGGCGCAGGTCGCAGGCCCCGTACCGCTGCCCACCGAGATCAACCGTTTCTGCGTGATCCGTTCGCCGCACAAGTACAAGGACTCGCGCGAGCACTTCGAGATGCGCACGCACAAGCGGCTGATCGACATCATCGACCCGACCCCCAAGACGGTCGACTCGCTCATGCGCCTCGACCTTCCGGCTGGCGTCGACATCGAGATCAAGCTGTAGGGACCGGACTAATGGACAGGCAAGTTAAGGGCATCCTGGGCGCAAAGCTCGGCATGACCCAGGTCTGGGACAACAACCGCGTTGTTCCGGTGACCGTGGTGCAGGCCGGCCCGTGCGTCGTGACTCAGGTTCGTACCGCTGACAAGGACGGTTACTCCGCGGTCCAGTTGGCGTACGGCGCGATCGACCCACGGAAGGTCAACAAGCCGGAATCCGGCCACTTCGCGAAGTCCGGTGTGGCGCCGCGGCGGCACCTGGTCGAGCTGCGCACCACCGACGCGGCCGAGTACGAGCTCGGTCAGGAGGTCACCGTCGACACGTTCGCCGCGGGCGGGACGATCGACGTGACCGGTAAGACCAAGGGCAAGGGCTACGCCGGTGTCATGAAGCGGCACGGCTTCCACGGTCTGCGCGCCAGCCACGGTGTCGAGCGTAAGCACCGCTCGCCCGGCTCGATCGGCGCGTGCGCGACCCCGGGTCGCGTCTTCAAGGGCGTCCGGATGGCCGGTCGGATGGGTGGCGTCCGCTACACCGTCCAGAACCTGACGATCCAGGCGATCGACACTGAGAACAACCTGCTCCTGGTCCGGGGTGCCATCCCCGGCCCCAAGGGCGCGCTGGTCCTGGTCCGCACCGCGGCGAAGACCCAGGTGAAGAAGGGGGCGGCGAAGTGAGCACGGTTGACGTGCACAACGTCGAGGGTGCCAAGAGCGGCTCGGTCGAGCTGCCGGACGCGGTCTTCGACGTCCAGGCCAACCTGGCGCTGATGCACCAGGTCGTCGTGGCTCAGCTCGCCGCCGCGCGCCAGGGCACGCACAAGGCCAAGACCCGCGGCGAGGTCGCCGGTGGCGGCAAGAAGCCGTACAAGCAGAAGGGCACCGGTCGCGCCCGGCAGGGTTCGATCCGCGCTCCGCAGTTCGCCGGCGGTGGCGTCGTCCACGGCCCGGTACCGCGTGACTACAGCCAGCGGACCCCGAAGAAGATGAAGGCCGCCGCGCTGCGTGGCGCCCTCTCGGACCGGGCCCGCGCCGGGCAGGTGCACGTGGTCGAGAGCTTCGTCGCCGGCGACAAGCCGTCGACCAAGGCGGCCCTGGCCACGCTGACCAAGGTGACCGAGGCCAAGCGGGTGCTGGTCGTACTGAGCAGCACCGACGAGATCAACTGGTTGTCGCTGCGCAACCTGCGCAACGCCGACACGTCGCGGGTACACCTGATCGAGGCCGGTCAGCTCAACACGTACGACGTGCTGGTAGCGGACGACGTGGTCTTCACCAAGGACGCGCTGGACGAGTTCCTCGGGGTGCGGGCCGAGACCACTGAGGAGGGTGGCAAGTGACGACGATTGCCGACCCGCGCGACATCATCGTGGCGCCGGTCGTCTCGGAGAAGAGCTACAGCGAGCTGAACCGGAACTGGTACACCTTCCTGGTGCACCCGGACGCCAACAAGACCGAGATCAAGATCGCGATCCAGCAGATCTTCGACGTCCGCGTCCTGACGGTGAACACGCTCAACCGCGAGGGCAAGCGCAAGCGCACCCGTACCGGGTTCGGCCAGCGCAAGGCCACCAAGCGGGCGATGGTGAAGCTGGCTGACGGTGACCGTATCGAGGCCTTCGGCGGCCCGGTCAGCTGAGGGGTATAGACAATGGCTATCCGTAAGTACAAGCCGACGACGCCGGGCCGGCGTGGCTCCAGCGTCGCCGACTTCGCCGAGATCACCCGGTCGACTCCCGAGAAGTCGCTGCTGGCTCCGCTGCCGAAGAAGGGCGGACGTAACGCCCACGGCCGGATCACCACGCGGCACCAGGGCGGTGGGCACAAGCGGCAGTACCGTCTGATCGACTTCAAGCGGGTCGACAAGGACGGCGTGCCGGCGAAGGTCGCCCACATCGAGTACGACCCCAACCGCACCGCGCGGATCGCACTGCTGCACTACGCCGACGGCGAGAAGCGCTACATCATCGCGCCGAAGGACCTGAAGCAGGGCGACCGGGTCGAGTCGGGGCCGGGCGCGGACATCAAGCCGGGCAACAACCTGCCGCTGCGCAACATCCCGATGGGTAGCACCATCCACGCGGTGGAGCTGCGGCCGGGCGGCGGTGCCAAGCTGGCCCGTTCCGCTGGCGTCGGTATCCAGCTGCTGGGTCGGGAGGGCGCGTACGCCACCCTCCGGATGCCCTCCGGTGAGATCCGTCGTGTCGACGTCCGCTGCCGCGCGACGATCGGCGAGATCGGCAACGCCGACCAGTCGAACATCAACTGGGGTAAGGCCGGCCGGATGCGGTGGAAGGGCAAGCGCCCGACCGTTCGTGGTGTGGCCATGAACCCGGTCGACCACCCGCACGGTGGTGGTGAGGGTAAGACCTCCGGTGGTCGCCACCCGGTGAACCCGCAGGGTAAGCCCGAGGGCCGTACCCGTCGTAAGGGCCAGCCGAGCGACCGGCTGATCGTCCGCCGCCGCTACGCGACCCGCAAGCGCGGCTAAGGAGATTAGGTAGACATGCCTCGCAGCTTGAAGAAGGGCCCGTTCATCGACGACCACCTGCTCAAGAAGGTGGAGACGCAGAACGAAAAGGGCTCGAAGAACGTCATCAAGACCTGGTCGCGGCGCTCGACGATCATCCCCGAGATGCTCGGACACACGATCGCCGTGCACGATGGGCGTAAGCACGTCCCGGTGTTCGTCACCGAGGCGATGGTCGGGCACAAGCTCGGCGAGTTCGCGCTGACCCGTACGTTCAAGGGTCACGAGAAGGACGACCGGAAGAGCCGCCGGCGCTGAGGCCGACTCTTGTTCGGTCCACCATCGGGCGGACCGTACGTCAGACGGATTTGGCCGAACAATGGTCGTAAAGCCACGGATTAAGGATCAAGGGGTTACAGCGATGCCAGTTAGGGGCGACGCTCCGGTGCTTCCGGGCGCGCGGGCGGTTGCGCGACACGTGCGCATCTCGCCGACGAAGGCGCGCCGGGTGGTCAACCTCGTCCGCGGTCTGCCCGCGAAGGAGGCGCTCACGGTGCTGCAGTTCGCGCCGCAGGCTGCGAGCGAGCAGGTCTACAAGGTCCTCGCGAGCGCGATCGCCAACGCGGAGAACAACGAGCGGTTGGACCCTGACGCGCTGCTCGTCAGCGAGGCGTTCGTCGACGAGGGCCCGACCATGAAGCGGTTCCGTCCTCGGGCACAGGGCCGGGCGTACCGGATTCGCAAGCGCACCTGTCACATCACCATCGTGGTGGAGGCAGTTGCACCGGCCGCGTCGGTGAAGAAGAGCGCGCCAGCCAAGAAGGCGGCGCCGGTCAAGGAGACCGCGCCCGAGGCGGCGGCTGCCGAGACGCAGAGCAAGACGGAGGGTGCCGAGTAATGGGGCAGAAGGTTCACCCGCACGGGTTCCGGCTCGGCATCTCGACCGACTGGAAGTCCCGCTGGTACGCGGACAAGCTCTACAAGGACTACATCGCCGAGGACGTGAAGATCCGGCGGATGATGTCCAAGGGCCTCGAGCGTGCGGGCATTTCCAAGGTCGACATCGAGCGGACCCGGGACCGGGTCCGGGTCGACATCCACACCGCCCGGCCGGGCATCGTCATCGGCCGGAAGGGTGCGGAGGCCGACCGGATCCGGGGCGAGCTGGAGAAGCTCACCGGTAAGCAGGTGCAGCTCAACATCCTCGAGGTGAAGAGCCCGGAGTCGGACGCGCAGCTGGTCGCCCAGGGCGTGGCCGAGCAGCTCTCCAGCCGGGTCAGCTTCCGGCGGGCGATGCGTAAGGCCATGCAGTCCGCGATGAAGAACCCGATCGTGCGGGGCATCCGGGTGCAGGTCTCCGGCCGGCTCGGTGGTGCGGAAATGAGCCGTACCGAGTTCTACCGCGAGGGCCGGGTGCCGCTGCACACGCTGCGGGCCAACATCGAGTACGGCTTCTTCGAGGCACGGACCACCTTCGGCCGTATCGGCGTGAAGGTCTGGATCTACAAGGGCGACGCCGTACCGGGTCGGGAGACCCCGGCTGAGGCGGGCCCGGCGCGTCCGCGCCGCGAGCGCGGTGACCGCCCCGAGCGGCCGCGTCGTGGTCGCTCCGGCTCCTCCGGTACCACCGCTGGTGGCACTGAGGCCGGACGGGCGGCGGCTGAGGCCGGTGCCGCGGAGGCCACGAACGAAAGCGCCGCGCCGGCCACCGCCGCGCCGGCCACTCCGGCCGCTTCGGCCGGATCGGACAGCTCAGCGCAGGAGGGCTGACAGATGCTGATGCCGCGCAAGCCCCCGAAGGGCTTCCGCAAGCCGCACCACCCCGACCGCCACGGCGCGTCGAAGGGCGGCAACCGGGTGGTTTTCGGCGAGTTCGGAATCCAAGCGCTCGAGCCGGCGTACGTGACGAACCGGCAGATCGAGTCGGCCCGTATCGCGATGACCCGTCACATCAAGCGTGGCGGCAAGGTTTGGATCACGGTCTTCCCGGACCAGGCCCTGACCAAGAAGCCGGCGGAAACCCGGATGGGTTCCGGTAAGGGCTCGCCCGAGTGGTGGGTCGCCAACGTGAAGCCGGGGCGGGTGCTCTTCGAGATGTCCTTCCCCAACGAGCAGATCGCGCGAGAGGCGATGCGTCGCGCGATCCACAAGCTCCCGATGAAGTGCCGCATTGTGACGCGCGAAGTGGGTGAATCCTGATGGCAGCGGGCGTTAAGGCCGCCGAGCTGCGTGAGCTCTCCGAGGAGGAGCTGGTCACGAAGCTGCGGGAGGCCAAGGCGGAGCTGTTCAACCTCCGCGTGCAGGCCGCGACCGGCCAGCTCGACAACAACCGTCGGCTGCAGGTCATCCGTCGGGAGATCGCCCGGATCTACACGATCATGCGTGAGCGTGAGCTGGGGCTCTCGGCCGCGCCAACTGAGGTGAAGGCATGAGTGACAACACCACCCCGGAGGGGACCGGTACGGCTCCGCGGGCACAGCGCAAGGTGCGCGAGGGCCTCGTGGTCAGCGACAAGATGAACAAGACCGTCGTCGTCGAGGTCGAGGACCGGGTCAAGCACCCGCTGTACGGCAAGGTCATGCGCCGTACCAGCAAGCTGAAGGTGCACGACGAGCAGAACGCGTGCGGCATCGGCGACCGGGTGCTGCTCATGGAGACCCGTCCGCTGTCCGCCACCAAGCGGTGGCGGATCGTGGAGATCCTCGAGAAGGCCAAGTAAGAGCCGTACGGGCTGCGTAGCAGACCGAACCAGCAGGCTCAGGGTTCCGCCAAGCTCGGTTGGCCTGGCCGACTGAGAACTGGCAGACATAGGAGATAGACGTGATTCAGCAGGAGTCGCGACTGCGCGTCGCCGACAACACGGGTGCTCGGGAGATCCTGTGCATCCGGGTTCTCGGCGGCTCCGGTCGGCGCTACGCGAGTATCGGCGACGTCATCGTGGCCACCGTCAAGGACGCGATCCCGGGTGCCGGTGTGAAGAAGGGTGACGTCGTCAAGGCGGTCGTCGTCCGCACCGCCAAGGAGAAGCGGCGTCCGGACGGCTCGTACATTCGCTTCGACGAGAACGCCGCCGTCATCATCAAGGACGGCGGGGACCCGCGGGGTACCCGTATCTTCGGCCCGGTGGGTCGCGAGCTGCGGGACAAGCGGTTCATGAAGATCATCTCGCTCGCGCCGGAGGTGTTGTGACCGTGAAGGTCAAGAAGGGCGACACGGTCATCGTCATCGCTGGCAAGGACAAGGGTGCCAAGGGCAAGGTCATCGCGGCCTACCCGCGGCAGGACAAGGTCCTGGTCGAGGGCGTGAACCGGGTCAAGAAGCACACCCGTATCACCACCACCCAGCGTGGCGCCAAGACCGGTGGCATCGTCACCCAGGAGGCCCCGATCCACGTCTCGAACGTGCAGGTCCTGGACTCCGACGGCAACCCGACCCGCGTCGGGTACCGGATCGACGACAGTGGCCAGAAGGTCCGCGTCGCGCGCAGCACCGGTAAGGACCTGTGATGACCACGGCTACCGAAACGAAGACCATGCCGCGTCTCAAGGAGCGGTACCGCAACGAGATCGTGGCCAAGCTGCGGGAGCAGTTCCAGTACGGCAACCCGATGCAGGTGCCGGGCCTGGTCAAGATCGTTGTCAACATGGGTGTCGGCGAGGCCGCTCGGGACGCCAAGCTGATCGATGGCGCGGTCCGTGACCTCGCCACGATCACCGGCCAGAAGCCGCAGGTGCGGCGGGCGACCAAGTCCATCGCGCAGTTCAAGCTGCGTGAAGGTATGCCGATCGGCGCGAAGGTGACCCTGCGCGGCGACCGGATGTGGGAGTTCCTGGACCGGCTGCTGTCCATCGCGTTGCCGCGTATCCGCGACTTCCGCGGCCTCGACGGGCGCAAGCTCGACGGGCACGGTAACTACACGTTCGGTTTGACCGAGCAGTCGGTGTTCCACGAGATCGACCAGGACCGGATCGATCGGCAGCGGGGCATGGACATCACGGTGGTTACCACCGCGACGACCGATGACGAGGGCCGGGCGCTGCTCAAGCTCCTGGGCTTCCCGTTCAAGGAGCAGTGAGTAACAGATGGCGAAGAAGGCGCTGATTCTCAAGGCGGCCAAGAAGCCGAAGTTCTCGGTTCAGGCGTACACCCGCTGCCAGCGGTGCGGGCGTCCGAAGGCGGTCTACCGCAAGTTCGGTCTCTGCCGGGTGTGCCTCCGGGAGATGGCCCACCGCGGTGAGCTGCCCGGCGTGTCCAAGGCTTCCTGGTGACGCTACGCCTTGGCCAAGGGCGGGGCGAGGATCGCAACCTGGTAGAGCCCAGCTGCGTCCCGGCCGACGGCCTGGACGAGGATCGCAACGCCGTAGGCCCAGGGCTGAGCGCCCAGGGAACCCCGGTGAGAAAGGCTGACGAGAACCAATGACTATGACCGACCCGATCGCAGACATGCTCACGCGTCTGCGTAACGCCAACCAGGCGTACCACGACCGGGTGACGATGCCCTACTCGAAGATCAAGGCGAACATCGCCGAGGTTCTCAAGGCCGAGGGTTACATCGCCACCTGGTCGGTCGAGGAGCCCGAAGAGGGCGTTGTCGGCAAGCGGCTGGTGGTTGAGCTGAAGTACGGCCAGAACCGGGAGCGGAGCCTGGCCGGCATCAAGCGGGTGTCCAAGCCCGGTCTCCGGGTGTACGCCAAGTCGGATGGGCTCCCCCGGGTGCTCGGCGGGCTGGGCGTGGCGATCATTTCGACGTCCCAGGGACTGCTCACCGACCGGCAGGCCCGCAAGCGGAGCGTTGGCGGGGAAGTCCTCGCCTTCGTCTGGTAACGGAGACAGGTAGAGATGTCGCGTATTGGACGTAAGTCGATCCCGGTGCCGGCCGGCGTCGACGTCACGATCGATGGCCCGACCGTCAAGGTCAAGGGCCCGAAGGGCGAGCTCTCGCACACCCTGGCCGAGCCGATCACGGCGGAGCGGGGCGAGGACGGCCAGGTGCACGTCAACCGGCCGAACGACGAGCGCCGCGCCAAGGAACTGCACGGCCTGAGCCGTACGCTGGTCGCCAACATGATCATCGGGGTCACCGAGGGTTACAAGAAGACCCTTGAGATCGCCGGCACCGGTTACCGGGTCACGGCCAAGGGAAGCGCGCTCGAGTTCGCGCTCGGGTTCTCGCACCCGGTCGTGGTCGAGGCACCCGACGGCATCTCCTTCACGGTGGAGAAGCCGACGCTGTTCCACGTGGCCGGCATCGACAAGCAGCTGGTCGGTGAGGTTGCCGCCAACATTCGGAAGATCCGCCCGCCGGAGCCCTACAAGGGCAAGGGTGTGAAGTACCAGGGCGAGGTCATCCGCCGCAAGGCTGGAAAGGCAGGTAAGAAGTGAGCGCCACGCTGCTCAAGCGCCGCCGCGGCGTCGCCGCCAAGCGCGCCGTCGGGCGTGCGCGTCGGCACTTCCGGGTTCGCAAGAACGTCAGTGGCACGTCCGAGCGGCCGCGCCTGGTCGTTACCCGGTCGCTGCGGCACATCACCGCCCAGGTGGTCGACGACACCCAGGGACGTACCCTGGTGTCGGCCTCCAGCCTGGACGCGTCGATCCGTGGCATCGAGGGCGACAAGAGCGCACTGGCCAGCAAGGTCGGCGCGCTGGTCGCCGAGCGGGCCAAGGCTGCGGGAATTTCCAAGGTCGTCTTCGACCGCGGTGGCAACCGGTACGGTGGGCGGCTTGCCGCGCTGGCCGACGCTGCCCGCGAAGCCGGACTCGAGTTCTAACGGCGTCTGATGCGCGTCAGACGAGGATCGCAACTAGCTAACCCCGTCACGAGAGAAAAGGAAGGCTGCTGATGCCAGGTCAACAGCGCCGTGGCGGCGGGTCCGGTGGCAACGAGGGTGGTCGCCGCGACAACCGCCGTGAGGGCGGCCGCGGAAACGCGCCCGTCGAGAAGACCCCGCACCTTGAGCGGGTCGTCGCGATCAACCGTGTCGCCAAGGTCGTGAAGGGTGGTCGTCGCTTCAGCTTCACCGCCCTGGTGATCGTGGGCGATGGCGACGGTACCGTCGGTGTGGGCTACGGGAAGGCCAAGGAGGTGCCCGCGGCGATCGCCAAGGGTGTCGAGGAGGCCAAGAAGCACTTCTTCAAGGTGCCGCGGATCGCCGCGTCGATTCCGCACCCGGTTCAGGGCGAGGACGCCGCTGGCGTCGTGCTGCTCAAGCCGGCCAGCGCCGGTACCGGTGTCATCGCCGGTGGCCCGGTGCGTGCCGTGCTGGAGTGCGCCGGCATCCACGACGTGCTCTCCAAGAGCCTCGGTTCGTCGAACCCGATCAACATCGTGCACGCCACGGTGGCGGCCCTGAAGAGCCTCGAGTCGCCGGAGGCGGTTGCGGCACGTCGCGGCCTGCCGGTCGAGGATGTCGCGCCGGCCGCCATGCTGGCCACGCGGGCGGGGGTGGCGTCCTGATGGCACGTCTCAAGGTCACCCAGGTCCGGTCCGAGATCGGGACCAAGCACAAGCAGCGGGAGTCGCTGCGGTCGCTCGGTCTCAAGCGGATCAATGACGTGGTGGTCAAGGAGGACCGCCCCGAGATTCGGGGCATGATCTTCACCGTGAACCACCTCGTGAAGGTCGAGGAGGTCGAGTAATGACGATCAAGGTCCACCACCTGCGCCCCGCGCCCGGTGCCAAGACCGCCAAGACCCGGGTGGGTCGTGGTGAAGGCTCCAAGGGCAAGACCGCTGGTCGGGGTACGAAGGGCTCCAAGGCCCGGAAGAACATCTCGGCGGCCTTCGAGGGTGGGCAGATGCCCATCCACATGCGCCTGCCGAAGCTGAAGGGCTTCAAGAACAAGTTCAAGGTCGTCTTCCAGGTGGTCAACCTGGACCGGCTGGCTGAGTTGTTCCCCAACGGTGGCCAGGTCGGTCCGGCGGAGCTGGCCGAGGCCGGCGCGGTCCGTAAGGGCCAGCCGGTCAAGATCCTCGGTACGGGTGACCTTGGTGGCGTGACTCTCCAGGTGTCGGCGCACGCGTTCAGCGCGTCGGCCAAGGAGAAGATCTCCGCTGCTGGTGGCTCGGTTACCGAGCTGTAAGGGACGCATGACATCGTGGCGCTCGCTCAGTTGTTCACAACTGACGGGCGCCACGGTCTGCCCAGTACAACAATCTCTCGATAGCATCGCATCCGGTAAATGTTCTCCGGCGCACCTGCCCGGATACGCGCTGGACTGTTAGAGTCCGATCCCAGCTATGGACATCGGGCGCTCGCCCGGCAACCACCACGCCCCGCCACGACCACCGGCGGCCCGCCTCGCGCAGGAGGATGAAGTTGCTCTCCGCCTTTCTCAGTGCGTTTCGCACGCCTGACCTGCGCAAGAAGCTGCTGTTTACAGTAGCCATCGTCGCGGTCTACCGGCTTGGTGCGACGCTGCCAAGCCCTGGTGTCTCCTACGCCAACGTGCAGAAGTGCATCAACGCGATGGAGACCGGCGAGGGTAGCGGTGTCTTCACGCTGCTCAACCTCTTCTCCGGCGGCGCGCTGCTGCAGCTGTCGGTCTTCGCGCTGGGCATCATGCCCTACATCACGGCCTCGATCATCCTCCAGCTGCTCACCGTGGTGATCCCACGGTTGGAGCAGCTCCGCAAGGAGGGCCAGGCCGGCCAGGCGAAGATCACCCAGTACACCCGCTACCTGACGCTGGGGCTCGGCGTCCTGCAGGCCTCGGCGTTCGTCGCCCTGGCCCGCTCCGGGCAGCTGTTCAACAACCAGTGCGACCAGTGGCCGATCGTTCCCGAGGGCACCGGCCTCCCGCTGTGGATCACCCTGGTGACGCTGGTCATCACGATGACCGCCGGTACCGGTGTGGTGATGTGGCTGGGTGAGCTGATCACCGACCGCGGCGTCGGCAACGGCATGTCGGTCCTGATCTTCACCTCGATCGCCGCCCGGCTCCCCAGCGAGGGCTGGACGATCAAGAAGACCAACGGCTGGGGCATGTTCGCCCTGGTGCTGGCGCTGGTCCTGGTGGTCATCACCGCGGTCGTCTTCATCGAGCAGGCGCAGCGCCGGATCCCGGTGCAGTACGCGAAGCGCATGATCGGTCGGCGGATGTACGGCGGCACCTCCACCTACATCCCGCTGAAGGTCAACCAGGCCGGTGTCATCCCGGTCATCTTCGCCTCGTCACTGCTCTACCTGCCGCAGCTCGGGTTGCAGTTCTTCGACCCGAACAACCTCAACGACTGGCAGCTGTGGATCCAGAACAACCTGGCGAACCCGCGGAGCCCGATCTACATCAGCGTCTACTTCCTGCTGATCATCTTCTTCACGTACTTCTACGTCTCGATCACGTTCAACCCGACCGAGGTCGCGGACAACATGAAGAAGTACGGCGGGTTCGTGCCGGGTATCCGCCCGGGTAAGCCGACCGCCGAATACCTCGACTTCATCCTCAGCCGGATCACGCTGCCGGGTGCCCTCTACCTGGGCCTCATCTCGATCCTGCCGAACTTCTTCTTCATCTGGCTGAACAGCGAGCAGTACGTGAACTTCCCGTTCGGTGGTACTGCGGTGCTCATCATGGTCGGTGTGGGACTGGAGACCGTGAAGCAGATCGAGAGCCAACTCATGCAGCGGAACTACGAAGGGTTCCTGCGGTAGATGCGACTCGTGCTGGTCGGCCCTCCGGGGGCCGGAAAGGGGACTCAGGCCGAGTTCATCGCCGCGCACCTGGCGGTGCCCAAGATCTCGACCGGCGACATCTTCCGGGCGAACGTCTCCCAGGGCACGCCCCTGGGGGTCGAGGCCAAGCGCTACATGGACGCCGGCAAGCTGGTGCCCGACGAGGTGACCATCAACATGGTCCGGGACCGGCTGGCCGAGCCGGACGCGGCCGGTGGGTTCCTCCTCGACGGCTTCCCGCGTACCACGCCGCAGGCGGCTGCGCTGGACAAACTGCTGGCTGATCTCGGCACCGCCCTCGACCTGGTGCTCGAGTTGGTCGTGGACGACGACGAGGTGATCCGGCGGCTCTCGGGCCGGCGTACCTGCCGGGGCTGCGGAAAGATCTGGCACGTCGAGTTCGACGCGCCGTCGCGCGAGGGCATCTGTGACCGCTGCGGCGCCGAGCTGTTCCAGCGTGACGACGACAAGGCCGAGACGATCGCTGAGCGGCTGCGCGAGTACGCCGACAAGACCGCGCCACTGGTCGACTTCTACGGCGCCCAGGGCAAGCTCGTCGGGATCGACGCCACCGGCCCGGTTGAGGACGTCACGGTCCGGGCAATCGACGCGCTGCGCTCGTACGGGGGATAGGCTCGCCACGCGAGTGCGGGAGGCGGGTCTTCCCGGGTGTCCGGCCGGTACGCGTACGGCCGGATCGCCGGCGGTGCGCGGCGGGCCCGCAGCGGTGAACGAAAGGTAGACACGGCATGCGCCGTCAGCAGTTGGACATCCAGCTGAAGACTCCGGAGCAGATCGACAAGATGCGAGCCGCAGGGCTCGTGGTCGCTGCTGCGCTGGAGCGGATGCGGGCGGCTGTGGCCCCGGGGGTCACGACTGCTGACCTTGATGCCATCGCCGAGTCGGTGATCCGCGAGGCGGGTGCCGTACCGTCGTTCAAGGGCTACCACGGGTTCCCCGCCTCCATCTGCTCCTCGGTCAACGAGCAGGTCGTGCACGCGATCCCATCGCCTCAGCAGGTGCTGCGCGATGGTGACCTGATCTCGATCGACTGTGGTGCGGTCCTCGACGGTTGGCACGGCGACGCGGCGATCACGGTCGGGGTCGGCGAGGTACGGCCGGAACTGCTCCGGATGGCCGAGGTGGCCGAGGACGCGATGTGGGCCGGGATCGCCGCCGCAGCGCGTGGCGCGGCCAGCGGGAAGGGCCGGCTGACCGACATCTCGTACGCGGTGGAGTGTGCGGTCCGGAAGGGCGGCCGGTACGGGATCGTCGACGGGTACGGCGGGCACGGTATCGGTACCGAGATGCACCAGGATCCCCACGTGCTCAACCACGGCCGGCCGGGACGCGGGCCACGGCTGGTCTCCGGGATGGCCCTGGCCATCGAGCCGATGATCACGATGGGCTCGCCCCGGACCGTCGAGCTGTCCGACGGCTGGACCGTGATCACCCGGGACCGGTCGATCGCGGTGCACGTGGAGCACTCGATGGCGCTGCTGGACGACGGTGTGTGGGTGTTGACCGCTCCGGACGGCGGGCGCGCCCGGCTCGGTGACCTGGTGTCCGCCCGGCAGCCGGCCGGTTCGCAACAGGCCTAGCGGCAGACACGCCGGCAGGCGCGGCCCGGGGATCGGTGTCCTGTTCGTCCCGGTTGTTCGTTCCGGGCCCGTTGCCGGCCGCCCGTTCGTTACCGGTACCGACTGGCCCGATCCGCCGGCGCCGGGGGTGATCGTGCCCGAATGGTCCTGAACTGCCCCGATGGCGGCCCCTGGGGCGAAAGGTGGGTTCAGTCCTGACTCGCTGCTGACAAGCGGGAGTGGCATGCTGGCAGCCATGAACGGGCGGGACGGGATGCGGGCGGCGGACGCTGACCGGGAGGCGGTGGCTGAGCGGCTCCGCGTCGCGTTGGACGAGGGTCGGCTGGACCTGCACGAGTACGACGACCGCCTGGCCCGGACCTACGCTGCGAAGACGTACGCCGAACTGGACGGGCTGCTTTCGGATCTGCCCGAGACGATCCCGGCGCAGCGGGCGCAACTGGCACCGGTGGGCGACCGGCCGGCGCCGGCACCGGAGGCGGGCGAGGTCCGTCATCCCGGAGCGGTCCGCCGGTGGTTGTTCGACACCTGGGGTCCGTATTTCGGGGCGATGACGATCACCACCGCGGTCTGGGGCGCGAGTAGTCTCAGCTCGGGCGAACTGCTCTACTACTGGCCGATCTGGGTGGCCGGTCCCTGGGGAGCCGTCCTGCTGGTCTCGACCGTCGGCGGGCTGATCAAGGGAGAGCCGCAGCGCTGGGCCGCGAAGCAGGCCCGCAAGAAGCGGGAGAAGATCGAAAAGCGGGCCGGGTCCGGCGTCGAACGCCAAGGCGACCGGGAAGACGACTGATATAGTCCCGTTCGTCCGATCGCCGCGCCTGGACGGACCTCGGTTTGGCGTCGATGCGTACCCGCGCGTACACTGGCTGATCGGCGCACAGCGTCCACTCTGGCATGTCCACCCGCGCTTCGGTGGGTGCCGGAGCCGCGGCTGGCTCGGGTGAGTGATCTTGGTTCAAGTCGAGTCTTGAGTCAAGTTGAGTGAACCCAGTAAGGCGTTGTGAGCCGTCCGGATAAACCGACGTCAGGACAGCGGAGGACATGCCGAAAAAAGACGGAGCCATTGAGATCGAGGGCCGGGTGATCGAGCCACTCCCGAACGCCATGTTCCGGGTGGAGCTCGCCAACGGTCACAAGGTGCTGGCTCACATCAGCGGCAAGATGCGGCAGCACTACATCCGCATCCTGCCCGAGGACCGGGTCGTCGTCGAACTCTCGCCGTACGACCTGACTCGCGGGCGCATCGTCTACCGCTATAAGTGAACCTGTTCGGGCGACCAGCCTGCGCTGGCCGAGCCAAGCGACGACGCTGTGAGTCCAGACAATGTTCATCAGCCACCTGACGACGGGCCGGGATGTCCCGTGTCCGTCTTCGAGGTCCGATGCCGCGCCAACCAGCGCTGCCGGGCGTAGATGGGAAGTAAGGCAACCGTGAAGGTCAAGCCGAGCGTCAAGAGGATCTGCAACAAGTGCCGGGTTATCCGCCGGCACGGCCGGATCATGGTGATCTGCACCGATCCGCGCCACAAGCAGCGCCAGGGCTGACAGCCCAGGCCGCAGATCGGCACAACAACACAGGCTCGTCCCAGCCACGAGCAGCGGAGCGCATCGCGTACACGTGAATCGTGGCTGACCCCCGGTCGGAGGCCGGGGCCCGATCGGGCAGCGACCGCTCTGGGTCGTGGCGCGGCGTCAAGAACGCGCCGAGCCAGAATGGTCGGATCGGGGTGGGGCGGGTACAGACCTCCGCGACAACACCACGAGGAGTACGCCCACACATGGCACGTCTAGTCGGCGTCGATCTCCCCCGCGAGAAGCGGATGGAGATCGCGCTCACCTACATTTTCGGGGTCGGTCGGACCCGGGCGGTCGAGACGCTCGCCGCGACCGGTATCTCCCCGGACAAGCGCGCCAAGGACCTCACGGACGAGGAGCTGGTCCAGCTCCGCGATCACATCGAGGCGAACTACAAGGTAGAGGGCGACCTGCGCCGCGAGGTCGCCGCTGACATCCGCCGCAAGGTCGAGATCGGCTGCTACGAGGGCATCCGGCACCGCCGGGGCCTGCCCGTGCGTGGCCAGCGGACCCGTACCAACGCGCGGACCCGGAAGGGCCCGAAGCGGACCGTCGCCGGCAAGAAGAAGCCCGGCAAGAAGTAATCACTAGGAGCGCACAGACTTATGCCACCGAAGGCTCGTGCCGGGGCCGCCGTAAAGAAGGTCCGGCGCAAGGAACGCAAGAACGTCGCCCACGGGCAGGCGCACATCAAGAGCACCTTCAACAACACCATCGTGTCCATCACGGACCCGACCGGTGCCGTCATCTCCTGGGCCTCCGCCGGACAGGTGGGCTTCAAGGGCTCCCGCAAGTCGACCCCGTTCGCCGCGCAGCTGGCCGCCGAGGCCGCCGCTCGTCGGGCCATGGACCACGGCATGCGCAAGGTGGACGTGTTCGTCAAGGGCCCCGGCTCCGGCCGGGAGACCGCAATCCGTTCGCTGCAGGCCGTCGGCCTCGAGGTCGGGCAGATCTCCGACGTCACGCCGCAGCCGCACAACGGGTGCCGTCCGCCGAAGCGTCGCCGGGTCTGAGAGGTAGAGAGAGATGGCTCGTTACACCGGTGCTGACTGCCGCCGTTGCCGGCGGGAGAAGATGAAGCTGTTCCTCAAGGGCAGCAAGTGCGATGGCCCGAAGTGCCCGTTCGAGTCCCGGCCGTTCCCGCCCGGGCAGCACGGCCGGGGTCGCACCAAGGAGACCGAGTACCTGCTCCAGCTTCGGGAGAAGCAGAAGGCCCGCCGCGTCTACGGCGTGCTGGAGAAGCAGTTCCGCGGTTACTACGAGGAGGCCGTGGCCAAGCAGGCCAAGACCGGTGAGGTCCTCCTGCAGATCCTCGAGTCGCGGCTGGACAACGTGGTCTACCGGGCTGGCTACGCCAAGTCCCGGGACATGGCCCGCCAGCTGGTCAAGCACGGCCACTTCACGGTCAACGGCAAGAAGGTCGACATCCCGTCGTACCGGGTCAAGGAGCACGACATCGTCGAGGTCCGGACCAAGTCCAAGGAGCTGACGCCGTTCATCGTGGCGCAGGCCGAGGCTGGCTCGAAGACGGTGCCGGCGTGGCTGGAGGCGATCCCCAGCCAGATGAAGATCCTGGTGCACTCGCTCCCCGCCCGGCAGGTCATCGACACGCAGGTGCAGGAGCAGCTGATCGTCGAGCTCTACTCGAAGTAATTTGGCATCCCGGTGTTGGTCCTGCCCGGACCAACACCGGGTGTCGAACAGTTTGGGCATCAAATAGCGGGTGCCCCGAACGAAAAGAGACGAAATGCTCATCACCCAGCGGCCGACTCTGTCCGAGGAGTCGATCAGCGAGACCCGGTCCCGGTTCACCATCGAGCCACTGGAGCCGGGCTTCGGTTACACCCTGGGCAACTCCCTGCGGCGTACCCTGCTGTCGTCCATCCCGGGCGCGGCCGTCACGTCGATCAAGATCGACGGTGTCCTGCACGAGTTCACCACGATCCCCGGTGTCAAGGAGGACGTGGTCGAGCTCGTCATGAACGTCAAGGAGCTGTGCGTCAGCTCCGACCACGACGAGCCGGTCAGCATGTACCTGCGCAAGCAGGGCCCCGGTGACGTGACCGCCGGAGACATCCAGCCCCCGGCCGGTGTCTCGGTGCACAACGCCGACCTGAAGCTGGCCACGCTCAACGGCAAGGGCCGGCTCGACATGGAGCTGACCGTCGAGCGGGGTCGTGGCTACGTCACCGCCGCGCAGAACAAGCAGGCCGGTGCCGAGATCGGCCGGATCCCGATCGACTCGATCTACTCGCCGGTGCTGAAGGTGACCTACCGCGTCGAGGCGACTCGTGTCGAGCAGCGTACCGACTTCGACCGGCTGATCATCGACGTCGAGACCAAGCCGTCGATCGGCCCGCGCACCGCGCTGGCCTCGGCCGGCTCCACCCTCGTCGAACTCTTCGGGCTGGCGCGCGAGCTGGACGAGACCGCAGAGGGTATCGACATCGGCCCGTCGCCGCAGGACGCTCAGCTGGCCGCTGACCTGGCCCTGCCGATCGAGGAGCTGGACCTCACCGTCCGCTCCTACAACTGCCTCAAGCGCGAGGGCATCAACACCGTTGGTGAGCTCATCGGGCGTACCGAGGCCGACCTCCTCGACATCCGGAATTTCGGTCAGAAGTCGATCGACGAGGTCAAGATGAAGCTCGCCGGGATGGGACTGGGGCTGAAGGACTCGGCCCCGAACTTCGACCCGGCACAGGTCGTGGACACCTTCGGCGAGGCCGACTACGACACCGACGACTACCGCGAGACCGAGCAGCTCTAGATCCGCTGCCATTACTGAGGAGCACCAAGCATGCCCACGCCCACCAAGGGCCCCCGCCTCGGCGGCAGCCCCGCGCACGAGCGGCTGATGCTGGCCAACCTGGCTACTTCGCTGTTCCAGCACGGCAAGATCCGGACCACCGAGACGAAGGCCAAGCGGCTGCGCCCCCTCGCGGAGCAGCTCATCACCAAGGCCAAGCGCGGTGACCTGGCCGCTCGGCGCCGGGTGCTGTCCGTCGTGCGGGACAAGGACGTGGTCTACGCCCTGTTCGACCAGATCGCACCCCGGTACGCCAACCGCAACGGTGGCTACACCCGGATCGTGAAGGTCGGGCCGCGCAAGGGTGACGCCGCCCCGATGGCGATCATCGAGCTGGTCGAGGAACTGGTCGTCGCAGCGCCGACCGCCAACAAGAAGACCGCCGCCCGCAAGGCGGCGCAGCAGGACAAGGTCGAGGCGCTCGCCCCGTCGGACGAGGCCCCCGAGACCCGTCCGGCTGACCAGGACGCCGAGGCACCGGAGTCGGTGTCGGGTGACACGGCGGCCGCCCGCGAGGACTCCGACGAGGCAGGCGAAGCCAAGGCCTGAGCGACAACGGGCAGATCGGGCCCGGCACCCTTTCCGAGGGTGCCGGGCCCGGACGCTATCTGGGGGAGGTTCGAGTGGAGACACACACCCGGGTACGACTTGACGTCGCCTACGACGGCACCGACTTCTCCGGCTGGGCGGTACAGCCGGGGCGGCGTACCGTCGCCGGTGTCCTGACCGAGGCCCTGGACCGGGTCTTCGGTGCTGCGGGCCCGGCCCGCCGGGCAGCAGTGGAGTCGGTTCCGGCGGCAGCGGAACTGGACCCGGCGACGATGGAACCGGGTCCGGCGGCGGTGGAGCCGATGGCGGTTCCGCCGGCGGTGACCGGGCTGACCGTGGCCGGTCGTACGGACGCCGGCGTGCATGCCACCGGTCAGGTCTGCCATGTCGACCTGCTGACCAGCGCCTGGCAGACGTTGCAGGGGTCCCTGCTGCGCCGGCTGGCCGGCCTGTTGCCCGGCGACGTACGGGTCCGGGCCGTGACCGAGATGCCGGCCGACTTCGACGCGCGCTTCTCGGCCACCTTCCGGCGGTACGAGTACCGGGTCACCGACGCCCCGCACGGTACGGAGCCGCTACGTCGGCACGAGATCCTGGCCTGGCCACGTCCACTGGAACTGGCGGCGCTGAACGGCGCAGCCGCCGGCCTGGTCGGTGAGCACGACTTCGCCGCGTACTGCCGCCGCAAGGAGCATGCGACCACGCTGCGGGAGATCACCCGCCTGGACTGGCGGCGTGACCCGGACGGGGTGCTGGTGGCCACGGTGCAGGCCGACGCGTTCTGCCAGTCGATGGTGCGTAGCCTGGTCGGCGCGATGCTGGTGGCCGGCGACGGCCGACGTCCGGTGCAGTGGCCGGCGAGCCTGCTCAGTCGGCGGGAGCGGTCCAGTGAGGTGACGGTGGCACCGGCCCACGGCCTGACCCTGGTCGCGGTGGGCTATCCGGACGACCCGGCCGAGTACGCCCGCCGGGCGGATCAGACCCGGCGGCTGCGGGTCGGGGCACGGCAGTGACCGGTGCCCGATGATGATCGCCGTCCCGCCGGGGCAGGTGACGTTGTCGGACCGGCGAACGCAGACAAACTGGTCGGTCGAGCTGACCCCGTACGAGCTTGCGATGTTTCCGGTCACCCAGGCGCAGTACGCGCAGGTTGTCGGCGAGCGGCCGAGCACCGCGCGCGGCGACCGGTTACCCGTCGAGGGTGTTTCCTGGTTGGACGCGGTCTGGTTCTGCAACGCCCTGTCCCGGCGAGAGGGGTTGGCCCCCGTGTACCGCCACCCTGCGGACGTCGAACGCATCGAGTGGGATCCGACCGCCGACGGGTACCGGTTACCGACCGAGGCCGAGTGGGAGCATGCCTGTCGTGCCGGTACGGCCGGTCCACGGTACGGGCCGCTCGACGAGATCGCCTGGTATCGCGGTAACTCGCAGGAGCGGATCCACGACGTGGGCGGCAAACAGCCCAACGAGTGGGGCATGTACGACATGCTCGGCAACGTCTGGGAGTGGTGCTGGGACATCTACGATGCCGAGGTCTACGGCAGTTACCGGGTGTTACGTGGCGGTGGTTGGTGTGACGAGCACTGGAGCTGCCGGGCCTCGGTACGGCGTCGCAGCCATCCGACCTTCCAGATCGACGACGTGGGATTCCGCATCGCGCGTTCCCTCTTGTCCTGATCCGTGACTGATCCATCGGTGGATGTGACCTTCGCGGGGTCGCCCGTGACCTGCATCGGCGATGACCGGGACCGGCAGTCGACCGGCCGGACAGGCACCGGACCGGGCACCGGAGCAGGCACCGGAACGGGTGCGCGACAATGCCAGGCGTGACCGGCGAACACTATTTCAGCGCCCAGCCCGGAGCTGCCCCGCACCGGCGTGACATCGAGTTCTCGGCCGCCGGTCAGGACTACACGTTGACCACGGCCGGCGGGGTCTTCTCCGCGGACCGGCTCGACCCCGGCACCGCCGTACTGCTGCGCAAGGCGGAACTGCCCGAGCCCGACGCGGACGGGCCGTTGCTCGACCTGGGCTGCGGCTACGGTCCGATCACCTGTGTCCTGGCGACCTCGGTGACCTCCGCGACGGTCTGGGCGGTCGACGTGAACGCCCGGGCCCGGGAACTCGCCGCCGAGAACGCCGCCCGGGTCGGTGTCGCGGACCGGGTACGGGTGGCCGCGCCGGACGAGGTGCCGGCGGAGGTCACCTTCGCGCAGATCTGGTCCAACCCGCCGATCCGGATCGGCAAGCAGGAACTGCACGCCATGCTGCTGCGGTGGCTGCCCCGGCTGGCTCCGGGCGGGGTGGCCTGGCTGGTCGTGGCCCGACACCTCGGTGGCGACTCGTTGGCCCAGTGGCTGGTCGAACAGGGCTGGACGGTGGAGCGACACGCCAGCCAGAAGGGCTACCGGGTGCTGCGGGTGACCCGCTGAGCACCGACCCGAGGGTGGGACAGGCGCCGACCCGAGGGCGGGACAGGCGCCGACCCGAGGGCGGGACAGAAAACCCGGGTGCCCCGACCCGCCAGGGTCAGGCAGTATGCCGTCGTGGGGTACATAGACGTCGCCGGACTGGGATACACGCTGCCAGATGGCCGGGAACTCTTCGCCGATGTGTCGTTCCGGGTGGGCGAGGGAGCCAAGGTCGCCCTGGTCGGGCCAAACGGGGCCGGCAAGACGACCCTGCTCCGGATGGTGGCCGGTGATCTGGCCACCAAGACCGGCGCGATCGCCCGCAGCGGCGGCCTTGGGGTGATGCGGCAGTTCATCGGCATGATCGGTGACGAGACGGAGCTGCGGGACCTGGCACTTTCGCTGGCCGCCCCGGCGCTCCGGTCGGCCGGTGCGCGGCTGGCCACCGCCGAGGCGGCCCTGCACGCCGCCGAGGTGCGCGGCAAGTTCAGCTCCGCCGCGGGCAAGGCGCAGATGGCGTACGCGGATGCGCTGGCCGCCTGGGGGGAAGCCGGCGGCTACGACGCCGAGGTGCTCTTCGACACGGTGTCGACGATCGTGCTCAACCTGCCCTGGGAACAGACCCGGAACCGTCCGGTGCGGACCCTCTCCGGTGGGCAGCAGAAGCGGTTCGCGCTGGAGTTGCTGCTGCGCGGCACGGACGAGGTGCTGCTGCTCGACGAACCGGACAACTTCCTCGACGTACCCGGGAAACGGTGGTTGGAGGCCCGACTGCGCGAGTCGCAGAAGTCCGTCCTCTACGTCTCGCACGACCGGGAGCTGCTGGCCCAGACCGCCGACCGGGTGGTCGCGGTGGAAGGGGGCAGCGCCTGGGTCCATCCGGGCAGCTTCACCACCTGGCACGAGGCCCGGGTGGCCCGGCACGGCCGGCTCGAAGAGCAGCGCAAGCGCTGGGACGAGGAGCATCAGAAGCTGCGTGAGCTGATGCTGATGTACAAGCAGAAGGCGGCCTACAACTCCGACATGGCCTCGCGGTACCAGTCGGCGCAGACCCGGCTGCGCAAGTTCGAGGAGGCCGGGCCGCCGCCGCTACCGCCCAAGGACCAGGACATCCGGATGCGGCTGGCCGGTGGCCGTACCGGTAAACGGGCGGTGATGTGTGAGCAGCTGGAGCTGGACGGGTTGACCTATCCGTTCGACCTGGAACTCTGGTACGGCGACCGGGTGGCGGTGCTCGGTGCCAACGGGACGGGCAAGTCCCACTTCCTGCGGCTGTTGGCCCGGGGCGGCACCGACCCTGATCCGGCGAACGTGCCGCTGGCCGGTGGTCTGGACCTGACCCCGGTACGGCACGACGGCGTGGCCCGGTTGGGCGCCCGGGTCCGCCCTGGTCACTTCTCCCAGACCCACGACCGGCCGGAGTTGATGGAGAAGACCCTGGTCGAGGTGCTCTGGCGGGGGGACGAGCACCGCGCCGGGATGGACCGGCACGCCGCCATGGCCGCGCTGAGCAGGTACGAGTTGAGCGGCCAGGGCGACCAGCGGTTCGGGTCGCTCTCCGGTGGACAGCAGGCCCGGTTCCTCGTACTGCTGTTGGAGTTGTCCGGGGCGACGCTGCTGTTGCTCGACGAACCCACCGACAACCTGGACCTGGCCTCGGCGGAGTCACTGGAGGAGGGGCTGCGGGCCTTCGAGGGCACGGTCATCGCCGTCACCCACGACCGGTGGTTCACCCGGTCCTTCGACCGGTTCGTGCTCTTCCGTGGCGACGGTGAGGTGGTGGAGACCCCGGAACCGGTCTGGGGGGTGTAGGGAAGCCCTGTTGTCGCCTTCCGGGTGGGAAGGGTCCCTTCCCAACCCACGCCTGCCAACCGGGCCGTCGTCAGGCCACGACAGTCGACATGGGCATAGGGTTGATCAGTGAGTGAAATGACCTACCGCCGGCTCGGCAACTCCGGACTCGTGGTGTCCGTGGTTGGGGTCGGCTGCAACAACTTCGGCCGCAAACTCGACCTCGACGGCACCCGGGCCGTCGTCGACGCCGCGCTCGACGCGGGAATCAACTTCTTCGACACCGCTGACATCTACGGCCAGCCCCAGGGCGGTTCCGAGGAGCAGCTCGGTGCCGCGCTGCGGGGTCGACGTGACGACGTGGTGGTGGCGACGAAGTTCGGCATGAACATGCACGGGATGAACGGGCCGGACCACGGGGCCAGGGGTGCCCGGCGCTACGTTGCCCGCGCGGTGGAGGCGTCGCTGCGCCGGCTCGGCACCGACTACATCGATCTCTACCAGATGCACGAGCCCGACCCGGGTACGCCGATCGAGGAGACCCTGTCCGCGTTGGACGACCTGGTCCGCGATGGCAAGGTGCGCTACCTCGGCAACTCCAACTTCGCCGGATGGCAGATCGCCGATGCGGCGTGGGTGGCCCGGACCCGGGGATACACCCCGTTCATCAGCGCGCAGAACGAGTACAACCTGCTCGACCGGGACGTCACCGCAGAGGTGGTTCCGGCCTGCCAGCAGTTCGGTCTGGGACTGCTGCCGTTCTTCCCGCTGGCGGACGGGCTGCTCACCGGCAAGTACAGGCGTGGTGCGGCGGCGCCGGAGGGCAGCCGGCTGTCCGGTGGTGGCCGTTACGCCGAGCGGCTGGCCAACGCGCCGTGGGACACGATCGAGGCGATCGAGGCGTACGCGGCCGAGCGCGGCCTCACCATGCTCCACGTGGCGATCGCCGGCCTGGCCGCCCAGCCGGCGGTCACCTCGGTCATCGCCGGAGCCACCACACCGGACCAGGTACGGGCCAACGCCGCAGCCGGAAGCTGGCAACCCTCGGCCGAGGATCTCGCCGCGCTGAACGCCCTGCTCTGAACCTCGATCTAGATCACTGATCTCCCTGCGCTGAGCAGGCGCTGGCCGGGGCAACCGGGCACATCGGATGTTGACCGATCGATGCGTCCGGTTGCCCTTCGTGGTTGGTGTGTCAGGTCACCTTTCTTTACTTGACCTCCTCGACGACGTAGCCTCGGCGAAGAAGTGACCCACGGGAGCCCGGTGTACCGGGCTGAGAGGGGGGCTGCAGCCCCCGACCGTCGAACCTGATCCGGGTAATGCCGGCGCAGGGAGGAGTGTTGCCGTGCTGTCCCTGGGACGACTGCATCTCATTACCGACACCCGACCCGGGTGTGACCCGTTGGCCGTTACCCGGGCCGCGCTCTCGGTGGCCGGGCCGGACCTGGTCGTACAGGTCCGGGTGGCCGACTCGGCCAGCGACCGGGAAACCTACGACCTGGCCGTACGGGTCATGGACCTGTGCGCCGAGGCCGGGGCGACCTGCCTGGTCAACGACCGGCTGCACGTCGCGCTGGCGGTGGGCGCTGCGGGCGGACACGTCGGCGACTCCGACCTTCCGGTGGCCGCCGCGCGGCGGGTGCTGGGCCCGACCGCCGTGCTCGGCGTCACCGCTCGCACCCCGGCGACCGCTGCGGAAGCGGTCTCGGCGGGTGCCAGCTATCTCGGTGTCGGCCCGTGTTACGCCACCACGACGAAGGACGGGCTGCCGGCTCCGATCGGGCCGGCCGGCATCCGGGACGTGACCGGGGCGGTGGCCGTGCCGGTCATCGCGATCGGCGGTGTCACCCCGGCCCGGGTGCCCGAACTGTTGGCCGCTGGCGCGTACGGCGTGGCGGTCGTGGGTGCGGTCTCCACCGCTGCTGATCCGGCTCGCGCGACCGCCGCGCTGGTCGGAGCCCTTTCGTGTTAGGAAGGGCCCCCTTCACCGCAGAATCCGACCGGGAGCCCTTCCGCGCAGACGTGGCGGTGGTTGGCGGTGGGCCGATCGGCCTGGCGGTCGCCTGGCGGTGCGCGGTACGGGGCAGGCGGGTGGCCGTGTACGACCCGGACCCGGGCGTCGGTGGGGCGGACGGGGTGGCGGGCGGAGCGCTTGCCTCGGGCGGTGGGGCGGACGAGGTGGCGGGAGCTGTGTTCGCTGCGGGTCGCGGGGCGTACCAGGTCGCGGCTGGCATGCTGGCCCCGGTCGCCGAGGCGTACTTCGGCGAGGAGGCGCTGACCCGGCTGTTGACCGAGTCGGCCCGGCGGTGGCCCGCGTTCGCAGCCGAGCTTTCCGAGGTGTCCGGACTGGACCTCGGCTACCGTACCGAGGGCACCCTGGTCGTGGGGCTCACCAGCGACGACGTGGCCGAGGCGCGGCGACTGTGGTCGTACCAGCAGGATCTCGGACTGCCGATCACCCCGCTGCGACCGGCGCAGCTGCGGGCCTACGAGCCGCTGTTGGCGCCCGGTGTACGCGGCGGCGCGCATGCGCCCGGTGACCACCAGATCGACCCGCGTCGGTTGGTTGCCGCGCTGCGCGTCGCGGCCGACCGCGCCGGGGTGGCGTTCATCCGGGACACCGTCACCGACCTGTCCGCAGTGGACGCACCGACCGTGGTGGTGGCCGCCGGCTGTGGTGCCGCTGCGCTGACCGGCCTGCCGGTCCGGCCGGTGAAGGGCCAGATCCTGCGGCTGCGGGCACCCGGTGGTGCCGCGCCGGGCTTCCGGCACGTCGTCCGGGGATACGTCGACGGCTGGACGGTCTATCTCGTGCCGCGTACCGACGGTGAGGTGGTGGTCGGCGCGACGGTCGAGGAACGTGTCGATGACGCGGTCACCGCCGGGGCGGTGCTCCGGCTGCTCCGGGCCGCCGCCGATCTGATGCCGGAGATCGCCGAGTACGAGCTGGTGGAGGCGCAGGTCGGGATGCGGCCCGGTACGCCGGACAACGCACCGATCATCGGCCGGTTGCCGGACCGGCCGGAGGTGATCGTGGCGACCGGCCACTACCGGCACGGCATCCTGCTCACCCCGGTGACCGCCGACCTGGTCGCCGATCTGCTCTCGACCGGCGTACCGGATCCGGCGATGGTGCCGTTCACGCCGGACCGGTTCGTCACCGACTGACAGGAGGCGTGGACGTGGCGGAAGTGACAGTGAACGGGGAACGACGGGAACTGCCCGAACCCGCGACCGTGGTGGAGCTGGTGACCGGGTCGACGGCACAGACCCGGGGCGTGGCGGTCGCGGTGAACGGTGAGGTGGTGCCCAGGGCCGGCTGGTCGACCACGGTCCTGCGCGACGGGGACCGGGTCGAGGTGCTCACCGCGGCCCAGGGCGGGTGACCGGGATGGACGGTTCGTCGGGTGGGGCACCGGTCGGTCAGGTGACCGGGGATGCCGGTGGGCTCACCATCGGCGGGGAGATCTTCGGCTCCCGACTCATTCTCGGCACCGGTGGCGCCGCCAGCCTGCACGCGCTGGAAGCCGCGATCCGGGCCTCCGGCACCGGGCTGGTCACCGTGGCGCTACGCCGGATCGACACGGCCGCCACGATGCGCGGCGGTCTGCTGGAGGTGCTGGACCGCTGTGGCGTACGGCTGCTGCCGAACACCGCCGGTTGCTACACCGCGACAGAGGCGGTCAAGGTCGCCCACCTTGCCCGGGAGGCGTTCGGGACGTCGTGGGTGAAGCTGGAGGTGATCGGCGACGAGCGGACGCTGCTGCCCGACGGGGTGGAGTTGCTGACGGCCGCCGAGCGGCTGGTCGATGACGGCTTCACCGTGCTGCCGTACACCAGTGACGATCCGGTGCTGGCCCGCCGGTTGGCCGATGTCGGCTGCGCCGCGGTGATGCCGGCCGGCGCCCCGATCGGTTCGGGGTTGGGCATCACCAACCAGCACCACATCCGGCTGATCCGGCAGAGCGTCGACGTGCCGGTGATCCTCGACGCCGGTATCGGCACCGCGTCCGACGCGGCGTTGGCGATGGAACTCGGCTGCGACGGTGTGCTGTTGGCCAGCGCGGTGACCCGGGCCGCCGACCCGGCCCGGATGGCGGCGGCGATGCGGTACGCCGTGGCGGCGGGCCGGCTGGCGGCCGGTGCCGGCCGTATCCCGCGCCGGTTCCATGCGCTGGCCTCCACCTCGGACGACGGGCGGCCCGAGCTGTGACCGGACCGGACCGGTCGGGTGGCGGTGGCGTACCGGCTGGGGTGGTGGTGCTCACCGATCGGCGGCAGGCGCTCCGGCCGCTGGTCGACGTGGTACGGGACGCTGTGACCGGCGGTGCGCGCTGGGTGGTTCTGCGGGAGCGGGATCTGCCCCGCGACGTGCGTCTCCAGTTGGCCGACGAGCTGCGGACGGTCCTGGCCACGGTGGGCGGCACGCTGGTCGTCGCGGGTCCCGACCCGCTCGGTGGCGACGCGGTGCATCTGCCCGCCGCCGATTCGGAGCCCATGTCACCCGAGGTGCGGCTGGTCGGCCGTTCGTGTCACAACGCAGACGAGTTGAGCCAATTGTCCGGTGTGGACTATGTCACCCTGTCGCCGGTCTTTCCGACCGGGTCCAAACCGGGGTACGGCCCGGCGCTCGGAACGGATGGTCTGGCGCAACTGGTTCGTCGTACCCGGACTCCGGTGCTCGCCCTCGGCGGGATCACCACCCCGGAACAGGTGACGGCCTGCCGGGCGGCCGGTGCCGGTGGGGTGGCGGTGATGGGGGCGGTCATGCGGGCCGGTGACCCGGCCGCACTGGTCGGTGCCCTGCTGGCGGCGGCGGTGGGCCGATGACACCGCCGGTGGTGCTGACCATCGCCGGTTCCGACTCCGGGGCTGGTGCCGGCATCCAGGCTGACCTGAAGGTGTTCGCCGCGCTGCGGTCGTACGGCACCTCGGTGCTCACCGCGGTCACCGCGCAGAACACCCTCGGGGTGGCCGGGGTGTTCCCGCTCCCGCCCGACGTGGTGACCGCACAGGTCGACGCGGTGCTGGCCGACTTCGCGGTCCGGGCGGTCAAGACCGGTGTGCTCGGCACCCCGGAGATCGCGTCGGCCGTGGCGGAACGGGCCAGGGACGGGCTGCTACCCAACCTGGTGGTCGACCCGGTACTCGTCTCGACCAGCGGTCACCGGCTCGGCGCGGTGGCGGTGGTCGAGCGGCTGTTGCCGTACGCGATGGTGGCGACGCCCAACCGGGCGGAGGCCGAGGCGCTGCTGGGCCGGCGGGTGTCGAGCCGGTCGGATCTGGCGGACGCGGCGCGGGACCTCGCCTCGGGCGGCCCTCGGTACGTGGTGGTCACCGGTGGCGACCTGCCGGATGAGGCGGAGTCCGTCGACGCGTTGTGGACCGGTACCGAGGTCCAACTGCTGCCCGGCCCTCGGGTCGCGACCGGGAACACGCACGGTACCGGCTGCTCGTTCTCGGCCGCGATCGCCGTGCGGCTCGGCCTCGGCGACGCGGTCCCGCAAGCGGTGCGGTTCGCCAAGGAGTACGTCGCCGGAGCGCTCGTCGGTGCCCGACGTTGGCGACTCGGCGGCGGTAGCGGCCCACTGGACCACTTCGGATGGCACCGGTGACCGGCACCAGTGGATGGCACCGACGACCGGCCGGGACGGCTGGCCGGACCGAACACACAGCAGGGAGGCAGTTCTCGTGGAAGCTCGTCGCAAGGTGTACGTCCAGGGCAGCCGGCCGGACATCCGGGTGCCGTTCGCCGAGGTGGTGTTGACCGGGGACGAGCCGCCGGTCCGGTTGTACGACACTTCCGGGCCCGGCTCCGATCCGGCCGTCGGCCTGCCCCCGGTTAGGGGAACGTGGATAGCGGCCCGGGGTGACGTGGCACCGGTACGCGGGGGTGGCACGCCGCTGGCCGGTGTCCCGGGTCGCCGGCCCACCCAGCTTGCCTACGCCCGCGCCGGTCAGGTCACCCCGGAGATGGAGTTCGTCGCCCTGCGCGAGAACCTGCCGGTCGAGCTGGTACGGGAGGAGATCGCCGCCGGCCGGGCCGTGCTACCGGCCAACGTGAACCATCCGGAGTCCGAACCGATGATCATCGGTAGCCGGTTCCTGGTGAAGGTGAACGCCAACATCGGTACCTCGGCGGTGACCTCCTCGGTCGCCGAGGAGGTGGAGAAGCTGACCTGGGCGACCAGGTGGGGCGCGGACACCGTGATGGACCTGTCGACCGGCAAGCGGATCCACGAGACCCGGGAGGCGATCGTCCGTAACTCGCCGGTGCCGATCGGGACGGTGCCGATCTACCAGGCCCTGGAAAAGGTCGACGGGGATCCGGTGAAGCTCTCCTGGGAGGTGTTCCGGGACACCGTGATCGAGCAGGCCGAGCAGGGCGTGGACTACATGACGGTGCACGCCGGAGTGCTGCTGCCGTACGTGCCGTTGACGGTCGACCGGGTCACCGGGATCGTGTCCCGGGGCGGATCGATCATGGCGGCCTGGTGCCTGGCGCACCACGAGGAGAACTTCCTCTACACCCGCTTCGCCGAGCTGTGTGAGATCCTCGCCCGCTACGACGTCACCTTCTCGCTCGGCGACGGACTACGGCCGGGCTCGATCGCCGACGCCAACGACGCGGCCCAGTTCGCCGAGTTGCGGACGTTGGGCGAACTGACCCGGATCGCCTGGGAACACGACGTGCAGGTCATGATCGAAGGACCGGGGCACGTGCCGATGCACAAGATCAAGGAAAACGTCGACCTACAGCAGGAGGTGTGCCACCGGGCCCCGTTCTACACGCTCGGCCCGCTCACGACGGACATCGCCCCGGCGTACGACCACATCACCTCGGCCATCGGTGCGGCGATGATCGCCATGTACGGCACGGCGATGCTCTGCTACGTCACCCCGAAGGAGCACCTCGGGCTGCCGGACCGGGACGACGTGAAGGCCGGGGTGATCGCGTACAAGATCGCGGCGCATGCCGCCGACCTGGCCAAGGGGCATCCCGGTGCCCAGGCCTGGGACGACGCGCTGAGCCGGGCCCGGTTCGAGTTCCGCTGGGAGGACCAGTTCAACCTGTCCCTCGACCCGGACACCGCCCGGTCCTACCACGACGCCACACTGCCGGCCGCCCCGGCGAAGACCGCGCACTTCTGCTCGATGTGCGGGCCGAAGTTCTGCTCGATGAAGATCACCCAGGAGCTGAAGGACTACGCCGCGCGGGGAATGCGGGACAGGTCGACCCAGTTCCTGGAGTCCGGCGGACGGGTCTACCTACCGCTGGCCTGAACCGCGTCCAGCTGCGGCAGCACCTCACCGGCGATCAGTTCCAGATGGTCCAGATCGGACATGTCGATCAGACGCAGGTGGACCCGGGTCGTACCGATGCTGGCGAACTCGCCGATCCGGTCGACGAGCTGGGCGGGGGAGCCGACCACCGGATCCTCCGGTGGCAGCGCGCTCGGGGCGTGCAGTGGCGCGGCCCGGCGCGCGGCTTCCGCGTCGGTACGACCGATCGCCACGACGATTCCCGCCGACAGCACCAGTGGCCCGCGACCGGTACCGGCCCGCCCCATCCGGTCGCAGGCCTCGGTCACCCGGTCGTACGTCTCCGCGGTCGCCGCCACGGTCTTGAACGGGGCGTTGAACTCGTCAGCGAACCGGGCGGCCAGTTCCGGGGTGCGCTTGGCGCCCCGCCCACCGACGATGACCGGTGGGCCCGGCACCTGCACCGGCTTGGGCAGCGCGGGGGCGTCCACCAACCGGTAGTGGTCGCCGTAGAAGCTGAAGCTCTCGCCGACCGGGGTCGACCACAGTCCGGTGAGGACGGCCAGCTGCTCCTCCAACCGGTCGAAGCGCTGGCCCAGCTTCGGGAACGGGATGCCGTACGAGATGTGCTCACGCTCGTACCAGCCGGATCCGATGCCGAGTTCGACCCGGCCGCCACTCATCTGGTCGACCTGGGCGACCATGATCGCCAGTGGTCCGGGCAGCCGGAACGTCGCCGAGGTGACCAGGGTGCCGAGCCGGATTCGGGTGGTCTCCCGGGCCAGCGCGGCCAGGGTGAGCCACGCGTCGGTCGGCCCCGGTGCCCCGTGGTCGTCGCTCATCGCCTGGTAGTGGTCGGCGCGGAAGAAGCCCTCGAAGCCGCACTCCTCGACCCGCCGGGCGAACCGTAGCTGGTCGGTGTAGGTCGCACCACGGTGCGGTTCGGTGAAGACACAGACCCGCATGCTCATCGTCCCGCCTTGCCAGCCGTCGCGAGTTGTTCGTCCCGGTCGGCCACGGCCTCGTCCGGCAGCCCGGCATCCGGCTCCGGCTGAACGTCCATCGGGGCGTCCCGTTCCATCAGCAGTTCGTGCAGGTCGGCACTGTACCGGGCCACCTGGTCCAGGTGGTCGTTGCGGCCCAGCGTACGGGGACGGGGGACGTCGATGTCGATCACCTTGCGGAGGCGCCCCGGACGGGGGCTGAGTACGACGACCCGGTCGGCCAGCAGTACGGCCTCGTCGATGGAGTGGGTGACGAAGACGATGGTGGCGGAGTTCTCCATGTGGACGCGTTGCAGTTCGACCGAGAGTTCCTGGCGGGTGAGCGCGTCGAGCGCGGAGAACGGCTCGTCCATCAGCAGCACCCGGGGGTTGCTGACCAGCGAGCGGCACAGCGAGACCCGCTGCTGCATGCCACCGGACAGCTCGTGCGGCAGGCGCTTCTCGAAGCCGGCGAGACCGGCCATCTCAAGCAGCTCCTGGGCCCGAGCCCGGTGCTTCGACTTGCGCCAGCCGTAGAGTTCCACCGGCAGCAACACGTTGTCGAGCACCGAGCGCCAGGGCAGCAGCGCCGGGCGCTGGAACAGCATCGCGATGTCCTGCCGGGCCTTGGTGACCGGCTGGCCGGCCACGGTCACCTCTCCGCTGGTGGCGGGCAGGAGGCCGGCGATGATGCGTAGCAGAGTGGACTTCCCGCACCCGGACCGGCCGAGGATCGCGACGAATTCTCCCTCGGCCACGTTCAGATCGATGCCGCGCAGTGCCTCCACCTTGCCCGAACGGCTGGTGAAGGTACGGGAAACTCCCGAAAGTCGGATCATCCGACAGGCTCCGTCCAGTGGCGACAGATCAACAGCTCGGCCAGGCTATCCGGATTTTGCTGGCAAAGCAGCCCCGGGGAGGCTACTACTTTGTTCCCGTTCCGCAACCTGACGACTCTGGTGTTCCAAAGGTGTGATTCTCGTACGCTGTCCGGCGAAGATTCTTCACCCGAGACGGCATCACCGGCAGACCTCTTGGCCGGAAGCCGTACCCGCTTGTTGAACCCCTCCGGGAGCCTTGCGCCTCCGGGCGGAAAGGAAATGGTGTTCATGAAAAGTTTGACGCGCACGGTGACGGCGGTGGCGTTGGCCACGGCGCTTGCCGTCATGTCCGGCTGCAGCAGTTCCGACGACTCGAGCGACACCAAAGGCAACGGCAAGCTAGAGAAAGTGACGTATCTCACTTCGTTCGGTAACTTTGGTCGTGACGCCTACGCATGGGTGGCCAAGGAGAAGAAATTCTTCGAGGAGGCCGGCTTCGACGTCGATATCAAGTCGGGCCAGGGTACCGGCGGCAACATCGACCTCGTGGTTGCCGGGAAGGCGGACTTCACCCCGGTCGACCTCACGGGTGCCCTGTTGAAGGTCGGCAGCACCGGCAAGACCGGGGACTTCGTCGCGGTGGCCGCCATCCAGCAGCGCACCATGGCCGCCATCTTCTCCACCGAGGGCTCGGGTATCTCCACGCCGAAGGACCTTGAGGGCAAGAAGATCGCCGACACCCCCGGGTCCGTGGTCCGGCTGCTCTTCCCGACGTACGCCCGGTTGGCCGGCGTGGACGCCACCAAGGTCGACTGGCCCAACGGTGAGGCGTCGGGTCTGATGGGCATGCTCGCTGGCGGATCGGTCCACGGCATCGGGCAGTTCGTCGTGGGTAAGCCGACCGTCGAGGCGGTGACCAAGAAGAAGGCCGTCATGCTGCCGTACAGCGACGTGATGACCGACCTCTACGGCAACGTGCTGATCACGTCGAGCAAGCTGGCCAAGGAGAAGCCGGACATGGTCAAGCGGTTCACCGCCGCGCTGCTCAAGGGCCTGGAGCACAGCCTCGCCAACCCGGCCGAGGCGGGCGAGATCCTCAAGAAGAACGAGCCCACCGCCAACCCGCAGTCGGCCGCTGCGGAGCTTCAGCTGATGGACGCGTTCGTCAAGTCCGCAGGCTCGGGTGCGCAGGTCGGTGCGCTGGACACCCAGCGGATCGCCCGCTGCATCGCGCTGCTCCAGGGAGCCGGCTCGATTCCCGCCGGGCTGACGCCCGAGAAGATCATTGATTTCAACCTCGTGCCGAAAGCCTGAGCGGGGCGTATCGCTCCAGTCATTGTCGGGGGTGTGTCCGCCGGACCCGGTCCGGCGGACACACCCCCGCACTGTCCCGGCCTGCCTGGAGCGGGCCGAGCTAGGAGGAACAGATGACCGAGACCCGGTCGGAGCCACCCGTCACAGTGGACGCCCCGAAGCGTGGGGACGCCGGGTCCGGGCGGCTGACCCGGCTCACCAGCAGCCTGGGTAGGGCCGCCCTGCCCCTGCTCGGACTGGTGGTCACGATCACAGTGTGGTGGCTGATCACCAGGTTCGGCGTGGTCCATCCGATCGCGCTGCCCCCGCCACAGGACGTGTTGGCCGCCTTCAACGGCGCACGGGACCGACTGCTGGAGCAGACCCTGGCGACCGCCACGGAGACCGTGATCGGCTTCCTGCTGTCCACCGTCGCCGGCGTCCTGATCGGCCTGGCCCTGGCCAGCTCCCGGTTCATTGAACGGATGTTCGCCCCGTTGCTGGTGGCGGTCAACGCCGTACCGAAGATCGCTCTCGGACCGCTGCTGGTGGTCACCCTCGGGTGGGGACAGCGGCCCATCCTGACCATGGTGTTCCTGCTCTGCTTCTTCCCGATCGTGCTGGCCACCATGACCGGTCTGACCACCACGCCGGCCGACCTGGCCGAGTTGGCAAAGTCGCTGGACGCATCCCGCTGGCAGGCGTTCCGCAAGGTACGGTTGCCAGCCGCCCTGCCGCAGATCTTCGTCGGGTTGAAGGTCGGCATGCCGCTGGCAGCCATCGGCGCGGTGATGGGGGAGTTCCAGGCCGGTGAGGGGGGTCTCGGGTACGAGATCGTCCAGTCCCTCGGCATCGGTGACAGTGCGACCGCCTGGGCGTCGATCCTGCTGATCGGGTTCTTCAGCATCCTGCTCTTCTACGCGCTGTCCCTCATCGAGCGACTGGTCCTGCCCTGGGTACGGGCGACCACCTCCGCCCGCTGAGGCCGGCGGCACCCCACCTCGCGAACAGCGGTACGAGAAGTACGGGACCTCGCGAGCAGCAGGACGACGAAGTACGGGCCGGCCCGATGGGCCGGCCCGTTGCTTCATCCGGGTGGTGCCTAGCCGGCCAGACGCCACCGACCGCCGCGGGCGACCAGCGTGGTGAGCGCCTGCGGCATCAGGCCGGAGTGGTTGTCCGGGGTCATCCGGATCGGGCCGGACAGTCCCTCCAGTTGGGAGGTCTCCAACACGTCGCGGATTCCGTCCCGGTTGAGCGCTCCGGCCGTACCCTTGGCCCGCAACACCGAGTCCACGATGAGCTGGACGGCGTCGGCAGCGAACGACGAGAAGCCGTAGTAGCCGCCGTACCGGGCGGTGTAGGCCCGGAACCACTGCTTGCGGGACGCCTTGGCCGGCGTCGTCGCGATCACGTCATCGATCACCATGGTCTGGGTGAAGACCATGGTGGCGTCGTCGGTCGCGCGGGACTTGCCGTCCCCGCCGAGGAACAGGTCGCCCGCCGCCGATGCGTCGAAGAACAGCTGACCGGAGAACTTGGAACTCGTGGCGGCGTTGGCAGCCAGCATGGCCTGCTCGGCGGGGGTCCAGATGACCAGCGCGTCGACCTTGGGGCCGTCGACCAGCGACTTGACAGCCTGGTTCACGTCGGTGTCGGTCGCCTTGATCGTCTTCTGGCGGCTCAGTTTGATGTCGGCCTTATCCAGTTCACCCTCCAGCAGAACGGAACTCTCCGTGCCGTAGTCGTCATCGGTGTGTAGCAGAGCCACCTTTTTGACGTTCTTGCGCTTGAGTTCCGCGGCCAGAGCGGCGGCACTGTCATTGGCGTTCGGTGCGAGCTTGAACATGTAACGTCGCTCCGCCACCGGATTGGCGACCTTGGTCGCCGGCGCCAGGGCGATGGTGGGTACCTTCTTGTCGTTGACCGTGTTCGCCGCGCCGATTGCACATTCGTTGCAACCGCCCATGATGATGGCGCTCACCGTCGCGTCGTTGGTGAAGTCGCCGATGTTGCGCAGCGACTCGGCCGGATCGGATCGATTGTCTTTGACGGCCAGCCGGATTTTCCGGCCGCCGAGACCGCCGGATTCATTGATCTGCTCGACCTTGAGTTCCAGTGCGCGTTGGTAGGCCTTGCCTGTTGACGCTGCCGCCCCAGAGAGCTCCAGGTCGGCGGCGATAACGATCTCGCTGGTGTCCTGCGGTTCGCTGGTGAACTCACAGCCAGTCAATGTGGTAGCCATAAGGGCCGATGCGAGCACCGTGAGTGTCGTGGAGCGGATGGGCCTCAACTCAGTCCTCCATGTGCGCGGCGCGGGCGAGTCCGCCCGGTTACCGCCGACGGATCCGTCCTCAGTGGAGAAACGGGGGTGGTGTGCCGTACGGTGTGCGCGAAGCCTTCAAACCTGCAAAACCTTGCCAATGTCGGGGCGCTTGGGTCAAGCGGGGGCCGGACGCGTTTCGGGACGGCGGTCCCACATATTGGCAGGACGAGATGTTTGCAAATCTTAACTTTCCAGCTGCAAACCACCACTCTGGGCTATCCGGCCTGATCAGAGCCTTGTGAGAATGAAGGTACTCGTTGAGTAGAACAGTGGTTGAGTGCTGTCCGACCGTTTTCTTGCCCACTGCGGCTTCCCAAACCGGCCTTGTTCTGGTGAAATCGCGGCCGTGCCGCGTGCGGCGCTGTCCGCTGCAGCAGGCATCGGTCGGCAGGTCATGCGTGGAGAGGACGACGGAGGCGATGTCGTGAGCACCGGACCTACGACCCTGCCCGAAACCAGCCCACCGGAGCACGGCGCCCGCGCCCGCCGACGCTGGTTTCCCCGGCTGCGGGACACCAGGATTCGGTCCAAACTTGCACTGATCCTCGTTGTGCCGTTGGCCACAGTCGTCGCCCTCGCCGCGATCCGTCTTCTCGACGTCGGACAGGGCGCATTGGAGGCGAACCAGGCTCGGGCGCTGACCGAACTGGCCGTCAACGTGTCCGCGCTGACCCAGGACGTGCACAAGGAACGCATGGCAGCCGCCAACTTCCTTGCCACGCCGTCGGCGAAGGCCGACTCGTACAACCTCCACGTGCGGAGCACGGACGCGCGCATCGAGGCGTACAACGCGAGTCGCCGGAGCGCCGGTGACGTGCCGGTGGTCGTCGAGGAGCAGCTCCGGCTGATCGACAAACACCTGGCGGCGCTCAACGTCGTACGCCAGGAGGTGCTCGACGGCAAGCAGATGCCGGTCGCCGAGGTCGTGCTGCGCTACGGCGTGGTCCTGACCGACCTCGTCGCGTACTCCGAGGCGCTCGGACAGCTGCCCGGCTCGGACGCCATCGTCGACAGCCGGCGGGCCGTCGCGGCGTTCGCCCGCGCGAAGGCTGCCACCGCCGAGGAAGAGGCCGTCACCTTCACGGCGCTGTCCTCCGGGCAGCTCGACGAAGAGCAGTTCTCCTCGTTCGTGGGGACGCTGACCAGTCAGCAGGAGGCGCTGCTGGCCTTCTCCCTGGCCGCGAACCCCCGGCAGCTGTCGCTGGTCGCCGGCACCGTCACCGGTGACGCCGTCGTGCTGGCCGACCGGGTGTCCACCGACGTGACCCGGTCCGTGGGGCAGAGGCTCCAGGTCAGCGCCAGTGCGGCAGCGAACGCGATCGGTGCGGTCAACGACCTGATGCGTTGGGCCGAGACCCAGCTGGAGCAGCAACTGCTGGCCCAGACCGATCAGGTCCGGTCCGACGTCATCCAGCAGGCGGTCATCGAGGCCGTCCTGGTGCTGCTCATCCTCGTGATCGCCATCGCGCTGGCCGTGGTGCTGGCCCGGTCGCTCAACGACTCGCTGCGTCGACTCCGTGAAGGCGCGCTCTCGGTGGCCAACCACGACCTGCCCGAGGCGGTTGCCCGGCTGAGAGACGTCGGCAACGTCGGCGACGGCGGTGTCGAGGAGATCGTGCGACAGGTTCGGGACCCGATCCGGCTCTCCAACCGGGACGAGGTCGGCCAGGTCGCGGCGGCCTTCAACGTCGTACACAAGGAGGCGGTCCGGGTCGCGGCCGAGCAGGCCGCACTGCGGACGAGCGTCTCGGCGATGTTCCTCAACCTGGCCCGCCGAAGCCAGGCGCTGGTCGACCGGATGATCGGCGAGCTCGACATGATCGAGCGTGGCGAGGAGGACCCCAAGCGTCTCGCCCAGCTCTTCGAGCTGGACCACCTCGCCACCCGAATGCGCCGTAACGACGAGAACCTGCTGGTGCTCGCCGGTGCGGACTCCGCGGTGCCGCGTCGCGACGACGCACTGCTCGTGGACGTGCTCCGTGCCTCGCAGTCCGAGGTGGAGCTGTACAACCGGATCGAGTTCGGCACGGTCGACACCGACATCTCCGTCGCCGCGCACGCGGTCAACGACGTGGTGCGGCTCGTCGCCGAACTGCTGGACAACGCCACCCGGTTCTCGGCACCGAACACCGCGGTGGTCGCCGACGCCCGCCGGATCCGCGACTACGTGCTCATCCAGGTGGAGGACCGGGGTCTCGGCCTGCGGGACGAGCAGCTGGAGGCACTCAACCGTCGGCTGTCGGCCCCCTCCACCGTGGATGTGGCGGCCTTCCGGCTGATGGGTCTGGCGGTGGTGAGCCGCCTGGCCGCCCGGCACGGCATCCGGGTGGAGCTGCGCCGCAACATCGAGGGTGGCACGGTGGCCCAGGTCACCCTGCCGGCCGGTGCCGTCGTCCTGCCGAAGCCGCAGGGGCGTGAGCTGCTGAGCCGGCCCCGGCAGCCGTTGGCCGTCGAGCCCGGTCCGACGGCCGGTGCGCCGGCCGCCATGAACTGGTCGGACCCGGCTGGTGGCGGAGGCCGTACCGCAACCCTGTCGGACCAGTGGCGGGATTCAACCCCGTCGACCCCGTCGACCCCGTCGGCGCCGGCACAGTGGCAGCGGTCGGAGGAGCAGCGGGCCGACAGGTTCGCCGTCGACGTCACCGGGCAGATGCCGAGCCAGCCGGTGGTGGCGACGCCGCAGACCCCGGTTCCGTCCACGCCGGCACCGACCATCGATGCCAGCTTCGGTACGCCGACGATGGCGTTCCCGACGCTCCGGTCGACGCCGGCGCCGAGTACCGGCAGCGACAGCACCATGCCACCGTCGTCGGTGCCGACCGGTATGCCATCCGGCCCGGTAGCGGGAATGGTGGCGACCCCGCCGCCCGCCCCGGCTCCGGCACCGGCCGCAGCTGCTGCTCCTCCTCGTCCGGAGGAGTCCGGAGAGGCACCGATCTTCCGGGAGATGGAGGCGGTCTGGTTCCGCTCGCACGGGCAGGACCCGACCCAGATCTTCACCATGCCGCCCATCGACGAGATTCCGCCACCGGCCAAGTCCACGGCGAGCCCCTCGGCTCCGGCCCCCACGCCGGCCCGACGTCCGCTGCCGGCGCGTACCCCGGGCGAGAACGCTCCGCAGGCCCCGCCGCCGCCGTACCGCCCGCCGGCG
>NZ_JBHTMP010000041.1:0-64876 GCF_042679305.1 Micromonospora sonneratiae
TGCCGGTTTCGAAGCCGGGGTTGCCGAGCTTCTGGCCGGGGGCGGGGCAGCCGCCGCCGGGTCCGTTGACGGTCAGGGTGTAGGTGGAGGTGCGGGTCGCCGCCGTGCCGGTACCGACGATGGTGACCTGGTAGTGGCCGGCGGGGGTGCTGGCGCTGGTGCCGATGGTCAGGGTGGAGGTGCCGCCACTGGTCACCGACGCGGGCGCGAAGGTGGCGGTGGCTCCGGCGGGCAGGCCGGAGGCGGACAGGTTGACGGTCTGTGGTGAACCGCTGAGCGTGGCGGTGTTGACGGTGCTCGTGACACTGCCGCCGGGTTCGACGGTGCCGCTGGTCGGACTGACGGTCATGGCGAAGTCGTCGGCCGGCGTGCTGGTGCCAGCGAGATTCCAGACCGTGTGGGCGATGGCGTTGGTGCTGACCTCCATCACCCGCGATCCGACGTTGTTGATGTCGTCGCAGCGGGAGTGGTAGCACGGGTCGTCGTCGGAGCCGATGCCGCCGACCGGAATGCCGTACCTCGTGAACGACGAGTGGTCGGAACTGCCGTCCCACCGGACGTCGTAGGTGCCGATGTTCCGACTGGCGAAGTAGCTCTTGAAGATCGAACTGACCGAGGCGGTGTGGCTGTACACGCCCCAGGTCGTGATGTCCTTCGCGCCGACCATGTCGAAGTTGAGGTACGTCTTGATCTTCTGTCGTTCGGTCTGGCTCAGGTTCGTCGTGTAGTAGTTGGAGCCGATCAGGCCGAGTTCCTCGGCACCCCACCAGCCGAACCGGAGCCGCTTCTCGGGACGTAGGCCGGCGCGGGACACGGCCAGGGCGACCTCCAGCACCGCGGAACTGCCGGAACCGTTGTCGTTGATGCCGGGGCCACTCGTGACACCGTCCAGGTGGGCGCCAGCGAAGATCACGTTGTTGGCGTCACCGTACGGCCACTCGGCGATGACGTTCCACCCGGTGGCTCCGTTGTACGTGAACGGCTGGAGCGTCGTCTGGAAGCCCGCACTGTTCAGTTGCGCCTGTACGTAGTCCGCGGAGGCGCGGTAGCCGGGGCGGCCGTGAGCGCGGTTACCGCCGTTGTTGTTGGCGATCGTCTGCAACTGGTTGAGATGTGCCATCACGTTCTCGACCGGGATGGTCGGTGGGGCGGCCAGTTGCGTGACCGGGGCGACGCTGGTCGACCGGACCCCGGAACTCGGCGTGGCGTACGCGGTGCCGGTTACCAGGGTGGTGGGGATGCTCAGGGCCAGCGCTGCGACCGACGCGATCAAGCGTCTGTTCATGGTCTGCCTTTCGCGGGTAGGAAGGTTCGGCGGCCCATCCACGGGGTGACCGCGGTTCGACCACCGGATGTCCGGCAGACAGTATTAGAAGATGGCCATCGATGTCTCGGGTTTGCCGTTGCCAGTATTTGCGGGGCCGACCCGTCTGCTGTGCGGACCTTCTCCGTGGGACCGCCCTCGACCGATCGTCCTCCGGAGATCCGTCAGGTGGCGGGGATGCGAACCGTCGCGATCCAGGCCGGCGGTTCAGGGGTGTCCACCCCGATCAGACCGGCGATCAGCCGGGTGTCGTGCAGTGGTGTCCGTGGCCACGGCGTCTGCCCGTCGGTCAGCACGATCACGAAGCTGGGCGGCTCGGCTGCCCGTAGCGCCGCGTTGATACCGACACGCATGTCGGTTCCACCACCACCGGTCAACACGACGTCATGGACCGACGAGACCCGTCGTGTGACCTGCACAGCGGCATCGCAGGCCAGTACGGTCACCCGGTTGCCCCGGATGCCGACCGCCCGCAGCACCCCGGTGATCTCGCCCAGCGCGGTAGCCAACGCCTCGTCGCTCATCGAGCCCGACGTGTCGACCACGATCGCGACGCGGGGTAGCGGCTGACGAAGGCTCGGCAGCACCACCCGCCGCAGAGCCGAGCTGCGGCGGGAAGGCCGACGGTACGAGTAGTCCACCGCGCCACTGGCCCAGGCGGCTGCCTCGCGTACCAGCCCGGTCAGGACCTGACGCCAGTCGACAGTGGGCTCCAGCACCTGCGACGCCCACCGCTGCCAGCCGCCGGGGACCGAGCCTCGACCACGGGCATGGGTACGGATCGCCTGGGCCGTCTGCCGGCGGATCGCGTTGGCCTCCACCGGCCGTACCGCCGCTGTCCCGGCCGTGCCGCCGAGGTCCCACGGTTGGCCCTGACCATGTGCGCCGGAACCACAGTTCCAGGTGTGCCCGGTCGGCGGCAGCAGCGGCAGGTACTGCTCGAAGAGCAGGCCCGGCGGGAGACCCGTCGCCACCGGGTCGACCCGGCCGGCCGGCAGCGGTAGCCGATCGGCCAGCAGGTCGTCGTTGATCTCACAGTCCTGTGCCAGGTTCACCCGATGGTGGTCGTGTCGGTCGGTGGCGGTGAGCAGATCGGCCCGGCCGTGATGGTCCCGTAGCAGGTGCGCCACCTCGTGGATCCAGACTGCGGCCAGCTGTTCGACCGGAAGACGGGCCACGAAGTCGGAGGATACGTAGCAGCGCCAGTGCCGGTCCACCGCCATCGTCGGTACCTCGTCACTGGCGACGACGGTCAGGCTGAACAGGGCCGTGGCGAGATATGGCCGGTCGTTGGCCGCCCGGAACCGGGCAGCCAACAGTTTCGCCCGGTCCAGGGCAGCAACCGGAACCGGGCCCGCCGGGATGCTCATGCCGGCCCGGGCATCCGTCCGGACAGCCGCAGCACCTCGATGAAGGCGTCGACCGCGTCCGGCACCGGCCAGTCGACCTGTCGCATGGCGGCCAGGTCCATCGCCGCCCGGGCGGCGACGTCCGGCACTCCGGCATCGACCGCCTTGGCCAGTACGACCCAGCCGGCCTCCCACCGCTGCCGGGTCGTACGGGACTGCACGGCCGAGACCATGGCGGTGAGGAAGGCCAGCTGCCGGTCGCCCCGGGCCGGCAGGGCGAACGCCCCGGGATCGGCCAGTACCCGTTCCGGGTCGGGCAGGTCCAACTCGTCCAGATAGCTCAGGAACTCCAGCCCGGCCCCGTCGCCGACCGCGCCGACCACGGTGGCCCGGAACGCATCCGTCCCGGTGCCTGCGGCGTGGTGGAAGGCCAACAGCCGCAGCACCATCTCCCAGGTGCGGGGGGACGGCCAGGCGCTGCCCCGGGACTCGGCGTCGGTGGGCAGGTGGTGCGCCAGGCCCGGTCGGGCGGTGAGGAAACCCGCGACGGTGCCACGCGCCCGGGCTACCGCACCGGCTAACCGACGCGGGTCCACGGTCGGCACCTCGACGGCCGGCCAGGTGCCGGCCAGCCCCCGGGCGACGACCCGGGGATCGTGGACCCAGCTGAGGTGGACGAACCGGTTGGCCAGCGGTGGACTCAGGTGCCATCCGTCGGCGGCGCTGGTCGGTGGGTTCGCGGCGGCCACGATCCGGACCCGGTCCGGTAGCTGCAGGCTGCCCACCCGGCGTTCCAGCACGACCCGCAGCAGGGCGGCCTGCACGGCCGGTGGCGCGGAGGAGAGTTCGTCGAAGAAGACCAGACCCTCGCCCTGGCGGGTGACCCGTACCGCCCAGTCCGGCGGGGCCATCGGCACCCCGTCCACGGCCGGATCGTCGCCCACGATGGGCAGCCCGGCGAAGTCCGACGGCTCGTGCACACTGGCGATGACGGTCTCCATCGGGGTGCCGAGACCGTCCGCCAGTTGGTGCAGCGTCGCGGACTTGCCGATGCCGGGCTCGCCCCACAGCAGCACCGGAAGGTTGGCGGACACGGCCAGGGCGAGTGCTTCGACCTGCGGATCGTCGACCGCCTCGGTGCGCTGGACACGGGTCGCGGCGATCAGCTCGTCGGCGGCGAGAAGTCGGTGGCTGGCCAGCGTCACCGCTCGACCCATTCGTTGAGCAGGTCGTGGATGCGGGCGATGGCGCTCCGCTCCTGTTCCAGGTCCTCGTCGTCGGCGTACTCGGCACCGCTCTTGTAATAGGCGATCTCCAGTGCGCTGGTCCCGGTGTCGTCCTCGACGTTCGGGTCGGCACCGGCTTCGAGCAGCGCCCGGACGAGTTCCACACTGCCGACATCGCCGACCGCGACGTGTAGCGGGGTACGTCCGTGGACGTCCCGGGAATCGATGCGGAGTCCGGCCGCCAGCAGTCGGGGCAGCACCTCCGTGTGGTCCATCGCCCGCAGATGGTGCAGGAGACACCGGCCCCGACCGTCGCGCATGTGTGGATCCAGACCGGCGTCCAGCAACTCCAGCAACGTGCGGGACCCGCCGTGCAGCACCTTCTGCAGGATCTCCTGCCGCTCCTGTCGGAGTCGGCGGGGCAGCCGCTGCCGGCCCCCGGTCCAGGCCTGCTGTACGGCGAAACAGCCGGTCACCTGTCCGCCGAGGCTACGGATGGCCTGCTCACGTTGTGCCTCCTCGACGGTGTGCGAGGGGGTGTCGAGCTTTCCGTCGCGGTGCACCACCGTGTGCCAGTCGCCCCGGCAGCGCACTCGGATCGGACGTTCGTCCAGCCGGGTCGGACCCGGTGCCGCTGGCTCCGGCCGACCCGGGAACAGCGCCTGACGGACCAGCGGGTGCAGTTCCCCGGGGGTGATCAGACCCTGCCAGAGCAGGTCCAGGTCAGGCGGTCGACGGGACACCATTGAGCCGATCTTGAGCTCGTCGGTGGTCCAACCGGTCAACCTGGCCCGGGGTCGGGCCGGATCGGCCATCGTCAACTCGACCGCCAGGTGGAAGCCCAGCCGGATCACCGTTACCGACCTGCCGTATCGGGTGGCCAGGCGGTTGGCCTCCGGCACCAGTTGGGTCAGGTTGAAGGGGAACCGGAGCAGCGGTGCCAGTCCTTCCCGGTTGACGTACGTGCTCTCCGGTGGCGTGAGGTCGAGGTCGATGCCGGCCGTCCGCCAGGCTGCGCGGAACTCACCGTCGCTGAGCTGCCGCAGCGCCGCTTCGGCTCGGCTGGCCGGGTCGGTCGGGTCGAAGTCGTCGGCGAACCCCGCCACGGGTATCGGGGTGCCATCCGGTTGGAACCCCGGCAACCGCTCGGCGGAACCGCCGTAGGCGAAGCGCAGCATCCTGACGTGCTCGGTGCTCCACAGGTATGGCGGCAGGTCGAACACGCTGTAGCGGTTGATGTCCGCCGGGGTGAGCAACTCCAGTCGGAGCCGCTGGGAGCCGTCCACGGTGCTGGGCAACCGTACGGCAAGGAGCGGGGTGTCCTTCGGCAGCGGCTTCTCGACCGGGTCGTCGACACAGGAGAGGATCCAGTGCTCGTCGGTGACCAGGCTGGACCGGCCGTCCAGCGCCCGGGGCAGGTGCCAGCGCAGCAGGTCCGGGGCCAGCCGCGACAGGTCCAACTCGATCCGTTCGGCGGTGTCGGACCCGAACCGGTCGGCCACCTCCCCGAGGTCGAACCCGACATCGATCCGGCCGGCCGCGCACCGGCCACGCCAGTCGTCGCCTGCCCGCTGCGCGCACTCCTCGATCATCCAGTCCGGCACCGCGTACCGGCGGATCCGTTGCCAGGTCCGCAGTTCGGTGAGGTCTTCTGGGCTGCTCATCGGTACACGCTCGCGATGGCTCGGAGGTCGGGATGGGGCGGGGTGAGCGGTCGGTCGGCAGGCTGCAGGGTCGCCGTCGCCTGCCGGCGCATCCGTCGGGGAACTCCACCGCTCAGCCCCAGGTACTCCAGGGTCGGATGCCCGTCCAGGACCTGGAGCAGGAGTTTCGCGCCCCGGCCGGTGATCTCGGTACGCCGGAGGTCGAGCCGGCGCAGCTTGCTGCCGTGCAGCGCCCCGGCCAGGGCCGCCGCACCCTCGTCACCCACCACGTTGCCGTGCGCGCCCAGTGCCCGCGCCGACGGCGGCCGGGCGAGGTCGAGCGACTGCCAGCCGGTCAGCCGAGCGGCCAGCATCCTGACCCCGGCTGGGGTGATGCCGTTGCCACCCAGTCCCAGGGTCATCGGCAGCCCGGTCGCCTCCTCGGCCAGCGCGGCGGCACCGCTGTCGCCCAGGTGGTTGGCGGCCAGGTACAGCTCGTGGATGCCGGCCTCGCGGACCAGCGCGCCGAGGGCCGGTACGGCCTCCGGCCCCAGGCCGTTGCCGCCGAGGAAGAGCCGTTCCAGTGGGACGTCGCGCTGGGCGAGCGTGTCGGCCAGCCGGGTCAGGCCCCGTACGGTCACCCCGACGTTGACCAGATCCAGCGTACGCAGCGTACGGTTGCGGGCCAGGGCGGAACACAGCCGCAGCACGCCCTCGTCACCGATCGGATTGCGCTTGAGCCACAGGGCGCGGATCACCTGGTCCTCGGCCAGCCGCTCGGCCAGCGGATCGATCCCCGCAGCGTTGATCCGGTTGCAACCCAGGTAGAGGGTCTCGATCCGGTGGTCTGGCGGGAGAGCGGCGGCGACCGCCTGGAGGCCCTCGTCACCGAGGCCGTTGGTGCCCAACAGAAGGTGTCTGGTGTGCCCGGACCGGGCGGCGGCGTGGACCAGACGGGAGGACATCACCGGACCGACGCCCTGCTTGCACAGGTCGAGCCGGCCGTCCGGTTGCAGCGTGCCGCGCGGAAACTCCTCGGCCTGCTCGACGCCGGCCGGGTCGCCGAGCCGGGTCAGTAACGGTACGAAGTCCGAAGGGTCCGCCAGGCCGGTCTCGGGATGGCTGATGGCAGGGCATCGTACGGGGGTCGGGATCGCATCGGAACCGTCTACCACTGCACACTCCGGTAGTCCTTGAGGAACTGGCCGTGCACCGGCTGGCCGGAGACGCCGCGCACGATCGGGTCGTAGACCCGGGCCGCGCCGTCGACCACGTCCAGCGGTGGGCGGAACCCGGCCTCCCGCTGGGCCGTCTTCTGTGGATGCGGGCGCTCGTCGGTGACCCAGCCGGTGTCGACGCTGTTCATGTAGATGCCCGAGCGCAGGTAGTCCTCGGCGACGGTACGGGTGAACATGTTCAGCGCCGCCTTGGCCATGTTGGTGTGTGGATGGCGTGCGGTCTTGTTGACCCGTGAGTAGCTGCCCTCCATCGCCGACACCTGCACCACGTGTCGGTCCGGGTACGCCGATGCCTCGAGCAGCGGGCGTAGCCGCGAGGTGAGCAGGAACGGCACGAAGGAGTTGATCACCTGGACCTGGAGCCATTCCTGCGGACTGACCTCGCTGTCGCGTAGCGTCCAACTGTTGACCGGGCGCAGGTCGAGCGGTTGCCCGGTCTCGTCGACCTGCCCGGCCGGGAACAGCGCCGCCAGCGCTGCCGGCAGGTTCGCCGGAGCCGGGCTGGTGGGTGGGGTCACGACGGCGGTCAGAGCGAGGCGGGCGGCCCGGCCGGTCAGCGGCTCCCGTTCAGCCTCGCGAACGGTGCGGTGATATTCCGGCGGTCGGTACAGCGTCTGCGCCGCATTGTTGATCAGAATGTCCAGGCTGTCCCAGCGTTGCCGGGTCGTCGAGACCAGGTCGAGCACCGCACCGAGGTCGAGGAAGTCGACCCCGTGCAGGTGCAGCCGGTCGGACCAGTCGTCGAAATCGGGCACCTCGGCGTAGCGGCGCGCTGCATCGTGTGGAAACCGGGTGGTGACGAGCACGTCGGCCCCGTCGCGCAGCAGCTTCAACGCGGTGTGGAAACCGATCTTCACCCGGCCACCGGTGATCAGTGCCCGCCTGCCTCGCAGGTCGCACCGGGCGACCCGCCGGGTGGCGTTCTCCCGGGCGCAGTCCGGGCACATCAGGTGATAGTCCGCGTCCAGCGCGCGGTAGACCTCCTTGCACACGTAGCAACGGCGGGGTCGGTGCAGCATCGGCTGCTGGCCCGGTCCGACGTCGGTGGGTGGCGGGGCCGGGGGAGTCAGCGACGGGATCTCGTCCCGGTACCGGGACGACATCTCGATCAGTGCGTGGTCGTGCTGTGCGGCCAGTACGGCTCGACGGCGCTTCGAGCGCTTCTTGACCTGACGATGCGCATCGCGCATCGCGTGTTCGACCTGCCTGGCTGTCTCGGGATCCAGGGTCCCGGAACCGGCTGCCGCCAGCACGCGAAGACAGGTGTCCACCTCGTCGGGGCCGATCGGCGGCACCGTTTCCTCCCCAGGGAAAACCGGGCGGCGAGACCGGTCGGATTCGAACCGACGTCCTCCAGATTGCAGTCAAGGCGCGACGACCTCTGCGCTACAGCCTCGCCGGGCGCGAGCCTACCGGATCACCCTGACAACAAGACCATCACGGTACTGGTCGATGCCCGTCGAAGCTGCCCGGTTCGACGATGGTGACCCGGCCCCTGCCCGGTTCCACGATGGTGCCCCGGACCCCTGTGTGACCCGGACCCCGGTGTGCCGCGGACCGACCCGGAGGCGGTCCGGTCCTACAGGTTCCGGTGGGACCGACGAGACATGACGAACAGGAGCACCGGCTCCCAACCGTCCGGCGGTTCGCCCACGCGCCCGAACCGCCGGGCGGGTGGGCCGGTCAGGCTCTCAGGTAGTGCAGTTCGTTGAACGGGTTCATCGTCGGTAGGGGCGTCACCGAGGTGAAACCGGCGTCCAGGCCCAGCCGACGCAGTCGTTCACCGGGCAGACCGAGGGTGCCGGAACCACCGCCGTCGTTCCGGGAGGTCGGCAGGCAGTACAGCACGCTGGTGGCGTACAGGATCGTGGCGAACGGGTTGCCGCCACCTCCCGGTGCCGGATCTGCGGCACTTTCCAGGACCAGCAGGACACCATCGTCGGCCAGCGCCTGTCGCGCCCGGCGCAGCAGAGCGACCGGCTCGGCGACGTCGTGCAGCACACTGAACGCGGTGATCAGGTCGTACGGCCCGGACAGCTCCCGTACCGCGTCACCCTCGACCACCCGGACCCGCCCGGCCACGCCCGCCGAACGCGCCGCCGCCCGCGCTCGCCGTACGTTGGGGCCGTGGCGGTCGAAACCGACTATCTCGCACTTCGGAAACGCCCTGGCGAGCGCGACCATCGCCACCCCGCCGCCGCAACCGATGTCGGCCATCCGGCCGCCGGCGCTCAGCCGGTCCACCAGCCCGTCGATGCCGGGAAGCCACGCCTGCACCAGCAGGCCGTTCAGCCAACCCGCGCTCATCGCCTCCATCGCGACGTAGAACTCGTCCGGATAGGCGTCCGGTGCCACCCGACCCGTACCACGTAGCGCCGCCGCCACCGGTTCGACCATGCCGGCCATCGCGTGGAAGAGCCGGTACCCCGGGGTCAGGTCCATCGGGGACCGCTGGTCGGTCAGGAGCCCGGCCAGCGCCGGATCGAGTGAGAATCGGCTGCCCGAGGGGTCGGTTCGCAGGTAGCCGGCCTGTGTCATCGCCGCCAGCCACTCCCGAAGGTGCCGTTCGTCGAGGCCGCAGCGGTGCGCCAGATCGGTGCTGCTGGTCGGTCCCGATGCGGCGAGCGCCGCGAAGATTCCACAGCGTAGCCCGACGACGACCAGGAGGCTGGACATGGCGCCGGCCAGATGCCCGGTGACCAGTTGGCTGGCGGCCATCACCGCGGACATGTCGGGGGTCGCCGGGAAGTCCGGGCGGGTCGGCGGCTTTTCAAGCCCGTGCATGGTTGACCTCCGTGACTCGCGTGAGGGTGAGCAGGGGAACGCCGGAGACCACCGGTGGGTCGACCATGGTGGCGGGGGAGAGGTGCAGACGTACCGTTGCCGGAGTCGGTCCGGATCCCACCACCACCGGTCTGTCGGCCGCGCCGACGAGCAGACACGTCCGTGGCTCGCCGAGCAGCGCCGAGCGCAGCGTGGCGCCCCTCGGATATGCGTAGGCCAACAGCTGGAAACGTCCCCTGGGGACACCGACCAGTCGGAACGGCCCGGAACCGAGCCGGTTGGCGCAGGCGGCCGGTTGACCGAGTGGGATGCGACCGGGGAACAGACCGACGAACACCAGCATGTCCTCGCCGTCCCGGGCCCGTACGATGCCCGAGACCGATCCGCTCGGCACCGGAGCGTCCGGCGGCGGATCCGGTTCGGGGAACTCGGCCAGTGTCCGGTGGCCGTGTGCCGTGCTGAGCCGACGCAGCAGGCGTGGGCTGATGCCGACCTGCTGGCCGAACTGGGTGGTGAAGGTGCCGAGACTGCTGTAGCCGATGCCGGTGCAGATGTCGGTCACGCTCAGGTCGCTGTCCACGAGGAGCCGCTTGGCGGTGGCCATCCGGGTGGCGGAGAGGAAGCGCCCGGGTGGCGCGCCGGTCACCGATCGGAACACCCGGCTGAAGTGGAACGGGCTCAGGTAGGCCAGCCGGGCGAGGTCGGCCAAGCTCCGGGTTTCCCCCGGCCGGTCGCGCATGGCGCGGACCACGTGCTCGATCGCCTGACGTTGATGCTGCGCGGGTGGGCTCAGCGGCGCGGCCGCTCGGACACTCACCGACTGCCCCGGTTGACCGGCCGGTCGGCGTGGGCGGCGGCCATCCGTAGCGCCTCGGCCCAGGCGGCGGCGAACCGGTGCCGGAGCCCCCGGGCGCGCAGGTCAGCCAGGCCGAGGTCGGTCCAGCCGTCGTGGGAGATGTTGAGCAGCAGCCGGCCGGAGTCGTCGGTGGGGGTGGTGGTGACTGCGCAGCGGGTCGTGGCGCGCGCCTGCGGGATGGCCACCGCGAAGCTGAGTGAACGGTCCACCGTCAGGTCCCAGTCCCGGATGGCGAACCGCCGTGGTCCGTCGTCGTCGACGACGAAGAACCATCGGGGATCCGTGCCCTCGGTGGCGATCGGCATCCAGTCGGTGACCGTGTGGCCCCGTAGCGGTCGCCATCCTTCCCGGTTGGCCGGCAGTTGCACGCCGCCGTCGATCAGCGACCGCCAGCCGTACCGGGCGGGCTCGCCGGTCGTCAGGTAGCGATCGAGCCGTTCGAGGAAGTCCAGCCAGCCGGCCTTGAGCTGGGTCACCTCGCTGGCCGGGCGGCCCTCGGCGTGGTCGTCGAGCACGATCACGGTGCCGTCCATGCTGCTGGACAGCTGCCAGGTGATCCGTGCCTCGGGTCCGACGCCGAGGAAGCGCCACCGGTAGGCGAGGCGGCGCAGGGGGATCAGGCTGTCGCCGACGACGTCGAAGTAGTCGCCGTCGTCGAAGTCCAGCCGTACGGCGGCCCCGGGCGTCACCGGTTCCGTCAACGTGCCGAACCAGGCTGTGACCGCCGAGGGCTCGGTGATCGCCCGCCACACGGCGGATCGGTTCGCCGGTAATGTGATCATTACCCGTACCAGGCCGTCGGGAAGCCGGCGATGGTCGTCTGACACGTCGGGTCACCTCATCTCCTGCTGGCTGTGGTCTGCCTAACGAGCGGAAAAGCGGTAGTGGCGGATGGGAGGCGCGGTCGGGTCGGCTGCCGGTGCCACCGTGCACTCGACCCGGTCGCCGTGGACGCTGGCGCGTACCAGTAGGGCTTCCGAACCGAGTCCGACCCTGCCGGCCGGTCGTCCGGTGGGCGGCGACCGCAGCCAGGGTGCGGCCGCCTCGGACACGGCGGTGACCGCCGCGTCGAGGTCCGCCCCCGGGGGTACGACGAGCTCGGCGTCGATTCCGGGCAGTCCCTCCGGGCGCCGAGCCCAGCTCCCCTGGGCGCCGGCCCGCACGCCAGCGACCAGCAGTGCCCCCGGCAGCGACGTGGCCTCGGGGGACCGGAGGGCGCCGACCAGGTCCACGGTCGCGGCCACGCCCCGGCGTACCGGTACGGGGACCATGCCCAACCGTCGAGCCGCGGTCCGGGCCACCTGTCGGGCCATTCCCGCCCCCGACCACAGCGACCACTCCACCGTGCACCAGTGACGCGCCGGCCCGGCCGTGGCCAGCCGCGCCATGGCACGGCGCAGCAGTTCGTTGGCCAGGGCGTACCCGCCCAGCCCCGGGTGGGCACCGTACGCGGTGACGGACCCGAACGCGATGACGCCGGTGAGCCGGCGCGGGTCGATCGCGGCGACGGTGTTGTGGAGGGTGTCGACCTTGGCCGTGACCAGCCGGGTGACGGTGTCCGTGTCCAGGGTCCGGCCGGTACCACCGGCGACCTGCCCGGCGCAGTGCACCACGCTACTTGGTGCCAGACCGCCGAGTAGCCGCCGCGTCCGTTCTGGACAGCCGAGGTCCACGGCGATGATCCGGGTGTCCGGCGCGGCGTGGCGGAGCAGGCCCAACCGGCGGGTGAGGTGTGGCGGTAGGTCTTCGGGGCCACGTCGATCGACCAGCACCGGTACCGCGCCGGCCGAGGCGATTCCGGCGGCTACCGCGAGTCCGAGCCCGCCGAGTCCGCCGGTGACGAGGACGAGGTCGTCCCGGTGGAGTCGCGCCGGTGGGGGGAGGGGGACCGGGCGCCAGCCCGTCGTACCGACCGTCGCGGTGTCGTCGATCAGCAGGTCGTCGGTGGTTGGCGGGCTCGCCAGCAGGGTCGTGGCCGACCGGAGTGCGGCCGTACCGGTGCTGAGTAGTTGAAGGCAGCTGGCTTCCACCTGATGCTCGGCGGCCAGCCCGCGTAGCAGGCTGCCGCCGCCGGCTCCGGTGTGCACCAGGGTGACCCGACGGCCGTCGTGCCGGGCGGTGTCGACCGCTCCGGCGATGAGTCCGGCCAGTTCGGGCCGCCAGGTGTCGCCGAGGGCGACGAGGGTTGCCCGTGGCCCCTGTCGCGGGTAGGGGGCAGCCCGCAGGTGGCGGATCAGCGGGTGGTCGGCAGGTCCCTGCGTGTGCCAGCGGACCGCGTGTCGGGGCAGTTCGACCGGCAGGCGGTACGGGGCGAGCGCACGCAGCGTGGTGGTCGTCGGGCGAGAACTGATGAGCGACATGGATACCGCCTTCTCACTTGAGAAATGTGTATCACAGTCGACTATCGAGCGGGAATAGAGCGCAGCAACTTGAAAGAAGCCTAGAAGGAAGCCCGCCTTCTAGGTTTCGAAGTACAGGCGCTAACCCTCCGAAGGAGGCTCAGATGGCCATCGACCTGTGTAACAAGTCCCCCGCAACGGTTGCGGAGAACAACCCGGGAGCGTGGGAGGACACGGTGCCGGCGGAGACCGAGCCGATCCTGCTCGACGACCTGAACGTCGACCAGCGTGACGCGCTGAACTTCGCCTACCGTACGACGTTGTCGAGTGTGGACCCGCGGTTCGTCGCGGGTGACCCGGCAGCCTGGTCCAGCGACTTCGGCTACGCGCTCAACAACGTGGCGATCCGGCTCGACAACCGGACCAACGAGGAACTACGGGAGCAGGCCCTCGCCCACCCCGACCCGGCGATGCGGGAGCAGGCGCTGTTCGAGTACGCCGACCGTGACCTGCCGGACGCGATCGAACTGCTCGAGCAGGCGGTGCTCCACGACCGGGATCGCGAGGTGCGCTGGGACGCGCTCTGGGCGATCGAGAAGCTGGGTGGCCCGCATGCGGTGAGCACCCTGCACAAGTTCGTCCGGGACACCGACCCGGAGATCGCCGAGTGGTCGGGTCTGTTCAAGAGCGAGCTGCAGACCGGTGACCCCGCCTTCGACGGTCGTTCCGGGCTGTTCACGCCGGGCCGTACCTTCGACGAGACGATCTACCTGCTGATCCACTGTGATCTCTACGTGCGGTTGGACGACTCCAACCAGCACTGGGGCAAGCTCTCGCTGGCCCCGCAGGGGTTGGCGCGGCTCTTCGGCCAGGCACACGCCTGCCCGAACGTCGCCACCCGTGAGCGGCAGCTCGTCATCGCCAAGACGATCGACGGTCTGCATGCCGACGGCTCGCCGCACTGCGACAACTACCTGTTCCGCGGCTTCACCGACCGTACCCGCCGCGACCGGGGCAACTTCTTCTTCGAGTCGCTGGTGCCCCGGACGTTCTTCAAGTCCGGCCATGCCGACGACCCGAGCGAGGGCACCCGGCAGGCGCAGATCGGCTTCGCCCGCTATGGCACCTGGCACCTCGAGCCGAAGTTCCAGGTGCACGACGAGCCGGCCATCCGGTACGTCCGTGGCCGGTTCCAGGGCTGGGGCTACGTCAACCTGGCCCGCATCGCCGGACAGCCGATGCAGAACATCCTCACCCCGGGTAACGGCGTGCTCTCCACCCTGCACGACTCGGAGATCGGCCACATGACCAATGCGTTCATCCTGGGCACCTTCAAGGGCAAGCTGAACGACTGGGACAACGACGGGGTCATCGACCTCAACTCGCGCGACGTCTACTCCACTGTGGACGGCGAAATCGACATGAACCAGGACGGCGTCGCTGACCGCCCCGGCCTGACCTGCTGCGACCACACCACCCTGCTGCCGTAACCAACGGGAGCTGCCGTAACTAGCGGGAGGAAGTCATGACGACTCCAACGATCAAATACGGGCGGCCGGTCACCACCGACGGTGTGCCGAACGTCTACGCGGGTGCCCCGGTCGTGCCGTGGACGCCGCCGGAGCCGGGAATCGACAACCTGGGCATCAGCTCGGTCGACACCTTCGCGGTCCCCGGGGTCGGCGAGTACACGGTCGAGTTCAAGGGCTGGGTGCGGGTGGTCCGCTCGACCCCGACGTCCGACGAGTGGTCCAACGCCGAGGTCTACACCAACCTGATCGAGATGAAGATGGTCGGCGAGTGCGAGGAACTCGGCAGGATCACGGTCACCCTCAACCCGGAGTGCCTGTCGGCGGGACAGATCCGTACCCCGTTCGACCCGTACGCCGGTGAGGGCCCGTCGGCCAAGGCCTGCCGGATGGCGGTCGGCGCGATCTTCGACATGCCGAAGCTGGGCCTCAAGCTGATGAACCGCGAGCCCATCATCCTGACCATCGACGATGTCCGGTCGATCCCGCCGGCGGGCGCGCCGGGCAAGGGCCAGATCTACCGGATGATGCCGCTGTACGACATCAACGCGGCGGACGACGAGCCGATCGCGTACCTGACCAGCCTGCGTTTCGCCATGGGGGGCTACCTGGCACCCGAGCAGATGTGATGCGCCGGGAGGAAGCCGGGCGGCCCTGCCGTCCGGCTTCCTCCCGTGGCACCGACCGGTAGCGGACCGACCCGAGGAGGAAGCCATGACCGTCGACGACCCGACATCGGCCGCCGCGTGGCGGGACACGTCAATTCCAGTACTTGACATCGACAGCGCGGACTTTCCGCCATTGCACCGCAACGGGGCCTTTCCGATCGTCCAGGATCGATGGGAACGTCTGGTGAGTACGGTGCGGATCGCCGCACCGGTCGAGCGGGTCTGGGCGGCGTTGACCGATCCGGAACAGGTCGGCCAGTGGTTCGCCGTGTGCCGGGGGGCATGGGCGGTGGACGGCGCCGAGTCCATCCTGGACTTCGAGGACGGCGAGTTCTTCCTGTGCCGTACGGTCGAGGTGCGGACGCCGGAGAGCGGGGGCCGGGCCGAGTTGCGGCACCTGTGGCGTTGGGTGGGTGTCGGGCCGGCCACGTCGGTCACCTGGTCGATGACCGCCTGTGGGCCGGAGGTCACCGCTGTCACGGTGATCGAGGAGGCCGTCAACCCACCGTCGGACTGGCGATCGTGGAACGGCATGGGCTGGCCCGGGATCCTCGACCAGCTTGCCGACTTCATCCGTACCGGGGTGCCCTGGCGGTGGCCGTGGCGTCGGATGGGTCCGTACGTGCAGACGGAACTGCCGGGCAGTACGTTCGAGGTGTGGGCGATGCTCACCGCCGTACCGGCGATGCAGTTCTGGCTCAGCCGGGCCACGGGCTCCCTGGCCGAGGGGCAGACCGTCGACATCATCCTCGGTGACGCGAGTGGGGTCGCCACACTCCAGGTGCACCGTCACATCGAGGCGAACCAGCAGTTCCCGTCGTATCTGCCCCGGCTGGAGTTCGGCCTGCGACGGCCCGGGTGGCCGGCCGAACTGTCCGGTCACCTCTGGATCGAACCCGCCGGGCTCGGCCGCAGCCTGCTCCAGGTGTTCCATACCGGTTGGGAGGCGTTGAGCGTGGTGGCCGCACCGTTGGCTGAGCGCAGGCTGCTCACCGGGTTCTGGGTCGGGGCGTTCGGCCGCGCCGAGCAGATGGCCCAGAGCCAGCACCGGCCACCACCCGTCGTGCCCGGACCGGTGACAGCGGGCGCGGGTGACGACCGGATGCCCGGGGATGCGCCGTTCGGCGCCGGCCCGCACGGCTGGAGCAGATAGCGGCGACCATCGGTACGCCACCGTGGCGGACGGAGTGGAGGAACCCATGCGGGCGCTGATCATCGGTGGCGGACCGGCTGGACTCGCGACGGCTCTCGCGCTGCGTAACGGCGGGATGGCCGCCACGGTGTACGAGCGTCGGGCCGCTCCGGACCCGGTCGGCACCGCGCTGACCCTGTGGCCCAACGCGATGTCGGCGCTGCGTCTGCTCGGTGTGGCCGACGAGGTGGCCGCGGTGGCGCAACCCTGTGACGGTACGCAGATCCGTCGGTGGGACGGCGTGCTCCTCAGCCGTACGCCGGGTGCCGAACTGGTCGCGCGGTACGGGTGGCCCGGCGTGACGCTGTACCGTGCGGATCTGATCGGCGTGCTACGGGCTGCGCTGCCGGCCGACGCCGTACGTTGGGCCACGACACTCGTGGACCACCGGGTGGGCGTCACCGACGTGACCGCCGACTTCGCGGACGGATCCCGGGAGTCGGCCTCGCTCCTGGTCGGGGCGGACGGAATCCGCTCGCCGGTACGGGCCCGTCTGCTGGATCGGTCCGGAGACCTTCGCCCGTGCGGATACGTGGTGTTCCGCGGCATCGCCGATCTCTCCACCGAGGGTGCTCCGGGGCTGATGGTGATGGGCAGGGGAGCGCAGTTCGGGGCGTTCCCCCTGCCAGCCGGCCGCACCTACTGGTTCGCTTCGTTGCCGGATGCGTTGGCCGCCCAGGTTCCTGAGGCGTCGTTGGCCTGGCTGCGCCGGTACTACCGTGCCTGGTGCGATCCGGTTCCCCGGCTGATTGCCGCCACCCCACCCGACTGGGTCGTCCGGACACCGATCAGCGATCGGGCGCCACTTCGTCGGTGGCATGACGACCGGGTCGTGCTGGTCGGGGACGCGGCACACCCGAGTGCACCGACCCTGGGGCAGGGCACCTGCCAGGCGATCGAGGACGCGGTCGTCCTGGGCGAGTGCCTGCGAGGTGGTGGACCCCTGCCGCCGGCGCTCGCCCGTTTCACCTCGTTACGGCGGGGGCGGGTCGCCGGTGTCACCCGGCAGGCTCACTGGATGGGTGTGCTGGGCAGGTGGCGCAACCCTGTGGCGTGCGCGTTGCGTGACGGGATCACGACCCATCTGCCGAGGCGGTTGCAGGATTTGCAGCTCGACCAGATGTTCACCTTCCGTGCCGGCCGGATCAGTCGTCCGAGCCGGCGGTGACGGCGTAGCCTGAGCCTTGCTTTCCTGACTCGCGACACTGGTCAAAAATTGTCACATATCAATTAGATCGTGTTTGCCGCTCGTTAAAAAGCTACTTAGCGTTGCTACCCGTCTTCGAAAAGTGACACTAGCCTGGGCGCTGGAGGTAGCACATGGCGGAATCCAATGTCGCTCTGTGGGTCGATGTCCTCGGGCCGGTCGAGGTCCGCCGAGGGCCCCGACTGATCTCGTTGGGCCCGCGCAAACAACGGGCCGTGTTCGCCTGTCTCGCGCTGCGGGTGGACCGGGTGGTCTCGGTTGACTGGATGATTAGGGCGATCTGGGGAGAAACGCAGATTCCCAGTGCCCGACACCTGGTGTACACCTATGTTGCCCGGCTTCGTGGCCTGCTGGAGCCGCATATGCCCCGGCGTCAACGAACCAACGTCATCTCTCCCGCGCCCAACGGTTACCGGCTGACGATCGATGCCAGGCAGGTCGACATCATGCGCTTTCGTAGTCTCGTTGCGCATGCTCGTCAATTGACGACCGTCGGTGCGCGGGCCCGGGCATTCGAACTGTTAGGCGAGGCGATCCGGCTATGGCGCGATCCCGATCTGACAGAGTTGCGCTCCCTGCTGCGCGCCGAATCCGAGACCGACTCGCTTTATCAGGACTGGGTTGAGGCGGCCCTGGAGTACGTGACGATCGGGCTGGACCAGGGCCTGGCCGCAGTGGTTCTCTCCACCGCCGAGCGGCTGGCGAAGGCGGAGCCAATCAACGAAGCGGTACAGGCCCGCTATCTTTCGGCATTGGCCGGGACCGGTCAGCGGGCCAGTGCGGTTGCGCGTTTCGCCGAACTGCGCCAGCAACTGGAGACCGACCTCGGCGTCGAACCCGGACCCGAGTTGCTCTCCTGCTACCGGGAGATCGTCACACGTGCTCAGCACGTCTCCCCGGTTCACGGCCTCGCGCCACAGGTGGGCGCCGTACGACCGCTCTGGCGTGGGCCGGGCCCGGTACCCGGTGAACTGGTGGCCCGCGAGGAGGACCTGACCGCGACCCTGCAGTTCCTGTCCGAACGCCGGCTGGTGACCATGGTGGGGCCGGCCGGCAGCGGCAAGTCGGCGCTGGCGTTGCAGGCCGCCGACCGAATCCGTGACTCCTACACCGGTGGCGTGCTGGTGGCCGACATCTCCGAGTTCTGGGACCGGGAGCAGATCGACCGGCACCTCCTGGACCTGGTGGACGCCCCCGCCGGCACCGGTGACCTGGCCCGGGTGCTCGGAGACCAGCAGCTTCTGCTCGTACTGGACAACGTCGAACACCTGGTCGATGGTTGCGCGGTACTGATCGACCGGCTGGTCCGTGCATGCCGGCACGTTTCGGTGATCGTCACCTCGCGTGAACCGGTGGGTCTGCCGCACGAGACGGTCTGGCGGGTCCGCCCGCTACCGACCCCGCAGACCAACGAGTACGAGGACATCCGGCAGAGCTCGGCCGTGCGGCTGTTCGCCCAGCGGGCCGCGCAGGCGTCGCCCGGCTTCCGGGTCGAACCGTCGAACGCCTCGGCGGTCGCGGTCGTCTGCCGGCGGCTGGACGGACTGCCGTTGGCGCTGGAGTTGGCGGCGGCTGCCATGACCACCGATGGGATCAACGGCCTGCTACAGAAGTTGGACGACCCGCTGGCCCGGCTGACGCCGCTGCGCCGAGGGTTCCCGTTACATCAGCGCACGTTACGGGAGGCCCTCTACCGCAGCGTCGAATGCCTCACCCCGGCGGAACGGCTGTGTTTCGTACGGCTCGGCGTGCTGCCGCCACGGTTCCCACTGTCCGAGGCGATGCGGGTGTGCCAGTTGCCGCCACACCTGCGGGCCACGCTGCGGGCCACGTTGGACCGGCTCGTGTACAAGTCGCTGCTGACCGTCGAGCAGAGCGAGTCCGGGCCGATCTACCAGATGCTGACGACGGTGCACCTGCTGGCCAGCCAACTCTGTGCTCTCGGGCTCGGTGAACTGGCCACGGTGTCACCGGCGCGGCGTCTGCCGGCCGGTGGGTCGGACAGTGTCGCATGACCGGAGCATGACGCCGTGGATGGTGGGCGTCCGTTGTGGTGACCGGGTCGCGACTGCGTGACGCCGGGTGCCGCTCGATCGTGCTACTGCGGCGGCTGGACGCCCGACCACCGGGTTCTGCCCGGGCGTGTCCGCCCGCAGGTCGGAGATCTTGACCACGTCGAACCCCCGCCGGTGCTCGGTGATCCGGTCTCCCTCGAACCGGAAGGGGTTCGACCCGCTGGGGTTCGCCTTCCGGTTCGACTCCTCGTACGGGTGGTCGGCCCGGCATGGTCCGGGTCACGCCGTCGCGGACAGGAACGACTCCGGCAACACACCGAGTTGCTCCAGCAGGTGCAGACCGTCGGCGATGCCCCAGTGCTCGACCACGAGGCCGTCGACGATGCGTAACTGTCCCATCAGGCCGCAGCGCAACCGACGTCCGGTTGCCGGCACCCCGAGGTAGTCGCCGGTGTGCGAGAAGTGGACCGTCATCCGGGTGTTGACCAGGTCACCTTCGGCGACCATGCTGTGTACCTCCATGTGGACGCCGGTGAACGCCCGCATGAACCGGCCCATCTCCGCGGCGACCTCCGCGGCCGGGAGGGTCCCGTCGCGTCCGTGGTGCACCATCTCCGGTGCCCACAGCCTGGTGATGCCGGCGAGGTCGTCACGGTTCCAGGACTCGATCAGGGCATGTACGACCGCCTTGTTGTCGGCCTCGGTCATCTCGGGCTCCTCCGGGTGCGGCGATGGTCTGCTCAACGGGGCGTCACGGCCCCGTTCTTCTTTGATGCTGCGGTTCTTCATCCGTCATCGATGCGTTTCGTCGCGGGCCCCGGCTATGCCGCCGCGGTACGCGCGGCTGCTCGTAGCAGCATCGGCCGGGCCGCCGCCTGGAAGTCGACCTCCGGATCGAGCGCCCGTACGGTGCCCTCGATGACCAGCAGGGACATCAGCGGGAAGACGAACTCCGAGGCGGCGTACAGGCCGAAGTCACGTTGCAGGTCGAACAGTTCGGTCCCGAAGTCCATCAGTTGGAACTCCTTGGCCGGCACGCCCGAGTTGCGGCGTACGAGGTCGGCGACCCGATCGACGAATCCGTCCAGATCGGCGCCTTCCCGGATGCTGACCGCGCTCTCCACCACCACCTCGCCGCAGCGGCGTCCTCGGTCGAGGGCCATCCCCAGGAAGAACTCGGAGAACTGTCGCCGTACCTTCGCCGGTAGTTGGACACTGAAGCCGGCGTCGAGGATGACTATTCGCGATCCGACGTGGTACACGTTGCCCGGATGCAGATCACAGTGGACGAACCCGTCGATGAACAGCATCTGGTAGACGGCGCTGAGGGTACGGGCGGCCAGCTTGCCCCGGCGCTCCGGGGCGATCTCCGCAACCGGTCGGTGCACCAGGTCGGGCACGAACTCCATCACCAGTGCGTTCGGTCGGCACAGCTCGGGCAGGGTCCGGGGGATCCACACGTACTCCAGTCCCGCGAAGTTTTCGTGCAGTCGGGCGAGGTTGGCCCGTTCGGTCGAGAAGTCCAGCTGGCGCAGGATGGCGCCGAAGACGAAGCCGGACAGCTCGCCGATCGGCACCCCACGGAAGGCAGGTAGCCGTTCGGCGAGGGACATCATCGCCCGCAGGATGGACAGGTCGACCAACATCCGCCGCCGGATGCCGGGGCGCTGCAGTTTGATCGCGACGGGTTGACCATCCGGCAGGGTCGCCCGGTAGACACAGGCGATGCTGCCGCTGGCCTCCGGCACCGGGTCGACGGTGGCGAAGAGTGCCGACTGTTCGGTGCCGTACGCCGCCGTCAGCGCGGCTCGGGCGGCTCGCGGGCGCATCGGTCCCACCCGGTCGTAGAGGTTCCCCAACTCGTCGCAGAGCACACCGGGCAGGGCGTCGCGTCGGGTGGCCATGATCTGCCCGAACTTGATGAAGGTCGCGCCAAGTCGTTCCACCTGTCGGACGACCCTGCGGGCCAGGAACCGGTGTGCCGCCGAATGGCCGCGCACCAGACGTACGACCAGGGCCGCCACAGCGGCGGGGAGCAGCATGACGGCGGTGGTGGTGAGTACGACCACGCCGCGCAGGAACATCCGAACACCGGATGGCCGGTTCGCGGCCAGCGAGTACCGGTCTGCCTCCTCCCGGTCGGCTACCGCCTGGCCGGGCTCGGAGTGGGTCTTGGCAGTGTCCGAGGAGTGCCCCATCACAGTCCTCCATGGGCCGGGGAGACGCTACAAGTTTTGAAAGCAGGTGGGTCAGGAGTTCCACGGTGCGGTGGGGAACCAGCCGTAGCCGAAGCGGGCCGGCAGGCGCAGGTCCCAGTAGACGACGAGGAAGATGCCGAGCAGGACCAGTGCCGCGCCGGCCAGCGTCGCCGCCCGTCCCGGCCGGGACACCCACCGGGTGAACCGTCCGCCGGTGGCCAGCACGAGCACGACGGCGATGAGCAGCATGACGACGACGTTGCCCAGGGACTGCAGCACCATGGTCGCCGCGCCGTACAGCGGATCGTCCGCCTCCACCGCGTGTGCCAGCAACTTCCGGAACAGCGGGTAGGGCCGGCCGATGAGGAATCCACCGACCAGCGCCCCCAGCAGGAACAGCCGGGCGCGGGGGCGGTGCCGGAACGGGTCGGGCAGCAGGCCCAGAGCGGCCAGCCCCAGGTAGGTGAAGGCCAGCCCGATCACCCCGAACACCACCGACGCCTGGAGCAGCCGTACCGGCATTCCGGCGCCGACGGTCCCGGTCGACAACTGTGGCAGTCCCGGCCCGATGAGCACCGCGACGAAGCCGTACACCGCGGCGACGGCGACCAGACCGAACGCCATCCAGGCCATCGGGCGCAGTACGGCGAGGAACCGCTGCCGACGGCCGGCGGTCTGTTCACCGATCTCCGGCAGCGCGGCGAAGACGGCGATGTTGCAGGCGGTGAAGGTGCCGGCCAGTCCGGAGACGAAGGCGAACACCGCTCCCGTCAGGGAACCGACCAGTGCGGTCTGTGTCGCGTCCTCACCCAGTACGGAGTTGGCCACGTTGTTACCGATGACGTGGTCGACCAGCTCGAACGACCAGAGGAACGCCAGTAGTGCACCGGCGAGGGCGCTCGCGACAGCGACGATCGTCGCGCGCCGGCCGCCGAAAGGCGTCAATGTCTGCCGGTAGGTGCCAGTGGACGGGCTCGTAGCGGTCATCGACTTGTCCTCCGTGGACGTAGATTGCTACTGGATACTGAAGCTGACGTTGAAGGGAGTCGTGGCCCGACATGAAGGTCAGTCGAGAGCGGCGTTCGTACGACCAGCAGTGCGGCCTGGCGCATGCCCTGGACATCGTCGGCGAACGGTGGACCCTGCTGATCATTCGCGAACTGTTGGTGCGGCCGAGGCGCTACGGTGAACTGCTTGACGCGCTCCAGGGGATCGGCACGAACCTGCTGGCCGACCGACTGAGCTTTTTGGTCGAGGCGGGCGTGGTGATGGCACAGGACGCGGAGCGCCGCACCGGCGGGTACGCGTTGACCGAACTCGGCAAGCAGCTGCGTGAACCCGTGCTGGCCCTGGCCCGGTTCGGTCTGGCGTACGCGACCGAGCGTCCCGCACCGACCGGTGGACTGGTCCGGCCGGGGTGGGCGATGCTGGCTGTGGAGGCGCTCGTCTCCAACGAACGCACTCCACCGATCGACGAGAGTTACGACTTCGACGTCGACGGTGAGTTGTTCCACGTGGTGGTGGCCGGGGGGCGAGCGCGGATCGACGCTGGACCGGCAACGGAACCGGCCCTGCGGGTACGCACCGACGCATCGACCCTGTTCGGCCTCGGTCTGCGCCGCATCGACCCGCTCGAGGCGGTGTTGGAGCAGAAGGTCCAGGTGGCGGGAGCGCCCGCAGCGATGACCAGGTGCCTGCGCCTGCTGGGCCTCGGCGGAGCCTGACGGCGGGGGCGCGGCGGGCTGCGGGTGTCTCAGCGGGAGACCGGACACGGCACCTCCCCGACCGTCGCCACCCGGTCCGAACGTCCGATGTGGATGCCGATCTGGCCGCGCAACCGGTGCCGGCTACTGATCCGGGCGAACAGGACCGCCATCGCTTCCATCTCCCGGCTACTCGCTATGCCACCGGCGTCCACCGGATGCAGACCCAGCCGAAGGACCAGCTCGAAGACCTCGCGCCGCCCCGAGGGATGGTCGCTGGCCACCGGCACGCAGACCGGACCGCCGTCGGCCGGCCAGTGCGTGAGCGCGTCCGCGGACAGGGTGTTGAACGCCTTGGCAACCCGCCAGCCGCTGGCCGCGTGGGCGATCAGTTCGCCACCGGACATGGACGGGGGCAGGGTGTCGCCCGTACCGAGGACCGCATTCTGTGGTTGACCGGCCCCGAGTGCGGGATTGGTCATGTCGACCAGGGTCCGACCGGCCCCGATCCGGCCGGCGGGCCCCCGAAGCGCGTGCAGTGCCACCGGGAAGGGCAACGCCAGCAGGACCATCGTGGCCTGGCGCAGCATGCTGTCCGGATCGGTGGCCCGACAACCGGGGACGCCCGCCAGCGTGGTCGCCGCCCGGCCGGGGCGTCCGGTTGCCACCACGACCGGCTGCCCGGCAACCGCCAGCGCACGGGCCAGCGCGCTGCCCATCCGACCACAACCCCACACCCCGATCTCCGGCTGCCCGGCGGGGCCGCTCACCGGGTCACCGTCCCGGCGTAGGGGTTCAGTGCGGCCCGCAGCTCCTCCGGCACGGCGATCGGGCTCAACCCGGCCGCCTCGCGGGTCATACAGGCCACGGTCTGCCGTCCCCGGGCGAGTAGCACCGTCGGCTCCGGGCGGACCCGTACGTAGTCGAAACACATGGTGATCCGGTTCCCGGTCGTCTCGTCGAGCCGCATCCGGATCTCGATGTGGTCCAGCGCCCGGCCCTCGGCGTAGAACTCCACGGCGCAGTCCATCGTCACCAGCGCCAGCCGGTCGGCCAACGCGGCCACCACCCCGGGCGCGTGGTCGGCGAGGAAGTGCTCCCGGCAGTGCCCCTGCCAGTGCAGGTAGTGGGCGAAGTAGACGTTTCCCACCAGGTTGGTCTCGTCGAACGTGACCCGGTGTCGATGGACGTAGGTGTCAGCCATGCCGCTCACCGGTGCCCACGCAGATCGCCACCGGCCCACCCGTGGTCCGGACCACCGTGCTGAACAGTTGGTGTGGCCCGCACCGCAGCCGCAACCAACCGTCCGGGCCGGTGACGTCCAGCACCAGCGCGGCGTCTGCCGGAAGCCCGAGTTTGCTCGACGTCTCCAGAGCGGTCCACCCCCGGCAGCCCGCGGTCCGGGCGTCCTCTCCGGTGACGGTGGTCATCAGCCCGACGAGTTCCTGGGTCGGGGATGGTAGCGGTGGTGGGACGCCAACCGGCTCCCAGTCGACGGCGACGGCACCCCGGCCGGCGGCAACCAGGAGATGATCGTCGAGGTGACTGGCGCTCACCCCGGTCGGCCCCTTGGCAACCAGTCGACCGTTCGCGGCATGCCGGACCGGCGCGTCGACCAGCCAGGCCGCCAGTGCCCGGGTCAGTGCCCGATCACCCCGACGTGCCGGCACCGACACCAGGTCGATCCCGACGTCCGGCTGCCAGCGACGTAGCGACCGGGCCAGGTACGGCCCGACCAGTTCCGCCGGCCACGCGGGGTACGGCAGCGGAGCCACCGCGCGCAGCCGCAGGCCGTGCCACTGCTCGACCACCGATCCACCCGCGTCGGTGACCGTGAGGTCGAAGAGGTACTCGTCCTCCTCTTCCGCCCGCTGTACCGCGTCGAGCGCCACGATGCCCTCCGGTCGGCGGTGGATGTCCACCCGGTCGACCCCGACCGGTAGAACCCGGCGGTCCGGAACACAGCCCTGCAACGCATGCAGGAATGCGTCGCGGGCACCCGGATCACCGAGTTCCAGCCGTCGGTCCTGGAACGGCCCGAACCAGGCTGCGTCGGGGTCGGCGTCGATCAGGGCGGTACACCGGTAGGCGCTCAGCCCCCGATAGCCTCGGACCCGGTGGAACCCGGGGCCGTGGAAGAACAGCGGTCCGTATAACGGTCCGGCGTCGATGAGCGGGTACGGCGTACCCGACCTGGCCGGCGGTGGCGGATCAGCCGCCACGTCGTAGCAGGCGGTGAAGTGGTCAGCGGCGAAGCCGGTCTCGTCACTGCGGACCACCACGGAGGCGTTGCCGTCGTCCCCGGCCAGTGCGGCGACCCGGACGATCCGCCGACCCCGCTCCGGAACGGTGATCGGTCGGGTGAGTCGGATGTCGCGGAACGAGGCGGGTACGGACTTGGCCCCCAGCGCGGTCGCCGCCTGTGCCATCGCCTCCAGACCGAGGACGGCGGGCAGGACCGGCACGCCGTCGATCCGATGGTCGGCGAGGTACGGGTCGGTGCCCAGGCTCAGGTGGGCCTCGGCGACCAGTTCGACGCCGGGTGTGTGGACCGACCGGTGCTCCAGGAACCGGCTGCCGACGGATTCGCCGTCCTCCCACTCCAGCGTCGGGGTCACCGGCAGCCGGCCGGCCACGAGCACGCTGGAGGGCAGGGCCGGGGTCGCCATGACCCGTAGCAGCAGATCGGTGCCGGCCGCCACCGGGATCGGGGTGAGGCCCTGTCGGATCAGGTTGTCCAGGACACCGAGGCGTACGCCCATGCCGGTCTCCGCCCAGGCCGACCACTCGACGTTGATCCAGCGCACCTCCGGCACCTCGGAGACCAGCGCCGCGCAGCGTCGGGCGAGGTATTCGTTGGCGATGGCGTAGGCGGTCTGCCCCGGCAGGCCCGTCCGGCCGATGACCGACCCGAAGGTGACCACGATGCGCAGGTCGGCCCGGTCGAGGGCGGCCAGGACGTGCTCGAGGCCGGCGGCCTTGGGGGCGAGGGTCGCGTGGAGGTCGGTGGCGGCCAGGTCGACGATCCGGGACGGCTCGTTGCGGCCGGCGGCGTGCAGCAGGCCCCGGATCGGCCCGTACCGCTGTCGGACGGCGGCCAGCGTCGCGGCGACCCCGGCCGGATCGGTGAGGTCGACGCTGTGGTACGCGCCGCCGGTGGCCCGTACGGCATCGACGACCTCGTCGTCCCCGGCCGGGCTGCGACCGAGCAGCACCATCCGTGCCCCGGTCGTCCTGGCCAGCGCCACCGCGCAGGCTGCGCCGATGCCCCGGGCACCACCGGTGACCACACACACGTCGCCGGTGGACAGGGGAAGCTGGTCGTCTGGCCGGGCGGCGATGTCGATGCGGCGGGTCACCGGTACCGTCCGGACAGCGTCCGCGCCGTAACGCACCTCGCGGTAGCCGGTCCACGAGTGGTGTGCCTCCCGCCCGGCCAGGCGGACGCCCTCGTCGTCGGCGACGCACTCCACCACCAGCACCGGTATCTCGGGGAACTCCACGGCCAGGCTGCGGCCGACCGCTGCGCCGACCCCCTGGTGGTGCAGCACCACCAGCGGCCGACGATCCGATGCGGTACGCCGCAGTGCCGTGACGATGTCGTCGACCGGTACGTCGACCGGGTCGGGGGGCAGGACGAGCAGGCGGCGGTCGGCGTCACCGGTCGGGAAGGCGGCGGTGATCCGGTCCCGGAGCGGATGCCGATCCAGCGGCCCGACGATCTCCCACCGGTGCTGGGCGACCGGCCCGGGGCCGGCCGGGCGGGCCACCAGGTGGTGCCCGAACGTATGCACCCACGGGCCGACGCCGGCCGGCGGACCGCTCTCGTCGCTGGTCGGGGGGAGTGCGGCGATGGCCGAGGCGAACTCCGACACGGTGGCGCCCGCCAGGGTGAGTGGCGCTGCCGGCAGTGCCCGGCCGGTCTCCCGGGCGAGCGTGCCGGCCAGTTGGGCCACCCGGAGGGAGTTGAGATGCAGATCGGCCATCAACCGGGTGTCCGCCCCCACGGCCGCCACGTCCAACTCGGCGGCGGCGGCGATGCGTGCCCGGACCAGTTCCAGCGGATCCTCGAGGAGTTGACCGGTGCCGGCACCACCGCCGGTGGCGGTGGCGGCCGGCCGGGGCCGCTGGGGTGCAACGGGCGTGGCGACCGGTTCGAGCACGCCTTCGTCGATCCTGGCGGGGGCCGTGGGGCGTGGATCCGACCCCGTCGACCGAGCGATCAGTTCACACGGGTTCGTCAGGAACAGACGTTGGCGGGTCAGGTCGAAGTGTCGGCTGAACCGCCCGTCGAAGTACGGTGCCACCGAGGGACATGCGCCGACGCCCCAGAGCGCGGCGGTGACCAGCGCGACCGCCCGGTCGTCCACAGCACCGACGTCGAGGCTGACCGCGGTACGACCCGCGGCGGTGGCCAGGCCGGCGAGGATCCGTCCCGGCCCCACCTCGACCAGCAGGTCGGCATCGATGCGACTGAGCGCCTGCCGGAACCGTACCGGCTCGGTGAGCTGACGGACCAGCAACTCCACCGGGCCGTCACCGTCCCACCGATCGCCGGTCACCGTGGACACCACCGTCCGTCGCGGTGCCCGCCAGGACACCGCGTCGGCTGCGGTCCGCAGCGGCTCCCGGGCAGCTGCCATCAGCGGCGAGTGGAATCCGTGTGACACCGGCAGCCAGGTCACGCCGATGCCCCGAGCGGTGGCGTCGGCCATCACCCGGGCGACGTCGGAGCGGGAACCCGAGACCGCGACCTGCTCCGCGCCGTTGTCGGCGGCGACGACCGCCGAGGTCCCCGCCACCAGTTGCCCGGCGGTCGTGGCGTCGGTGTTCAGCGCCGCCATGCCGGACGGCACCGTGCTGGCCGCCGCCATCGCGGTTCCCCGTACCGCGGCCAGGCGACGGGCCTGTTCGCCGTCCAGCGCGCCCGCCCAGACCAGTGCGGTCAACTCGCCCAGGCTGTGTCCGGTCGCCTGGTCGGCCCGCACACCGAGCGCGTCGAGCCAACGCAACCCGTCGAGGCTGGCCCGGACGATCGCCGGTTGGGCCACCGAGGTGTCGGCCACCGCGTCGTCGCCACCCTCCACCGGACTGGTCGGACGACGACTCTCAGCTCCCGCCCCGGACCGCCGGTCCAGCAGACAGCCCAGAGCCCCTGCGGTCGGGCGTACCGGTGCCGCCTGTCCCGAGAAGAGCAGACCGACCGACAGCGGCCGGTCGACGTTGACGAACACGCCCCGGTCCGGGTCGAGTATCCGCCGGTCACCGGCGTGCAGCCGATCCCGGGTGGAGCGGGCAAGGGCCGCGAGCTCCGGACCGGACCGGACCGCTGCGGCGAACCGGGCCGGTCCGGCGTCGGCGTGTTCGGCGGCCAGCGTCGCGGCCAGATCGGTCAGTTCCCCCCGGGACAGCTGGCTCGCAGCGACACCGATGCGGTCGAGCAGGTCGGCTAGTCGTTCGGCGTCGTCCGCACCGCAGACCACGACCTCGTGCTCCGGGTACGGGGCGGCGATGCGCCGTTCGTGCGGGCTCAGCAGCCGACGGGACGTCGGAGCGTACCCGCCGAGCACCACGTGGCTGTTGATCCCGCCGAAGCCCATGGCGCTGACCGAGGCGTACCGCTGTGTGGTGGGCCAGGGCTGCGCCTCGGTGGTGATGCGCAGGGTGTCGGCCGCCCCGGCGAGCACGGGGTGCGGCGTTTCGCAGCCGGTGGTGGGCGGAACGACCTCACGGTGTACGGCCAGCACCGCCTTGATCAGGCCCGCCACGCCGGCGGCGGCCTTGGTGTGGCCGATGTTGGCCTTGACACTGCCGAGGGCGGCCGGGGTGACGGGTTCTCCGCTCCCACGTCGTACGGCCACCAGCGTGGACAGTTCGACCTCGTCGCCGACCGCCGTGCCGGTACCGTGCCCCTCGACCAGGCCGACCTGGCTGGCGGCGATGCCCGCCCGTTCGTACGCCCTGGTCAGGGCGATGCGCTGGCCGGTCAGTCGCGGTCGGGTCAGCCCACCACCGCCGTCCGTGGAGGTGGCCCAGCCGAGCAGTCGTGCATACGGGCGGAGGCCTCGCTCCCGGGCGTACGACTCCCGGCACAACACCACGATGCCGCAGCCCTCACCCGGCAGGAACCCGGTGGGGTGCCGGTCGTAGATGCGCATGTCCTCCCGGGCCAGCGCCCCGACCCGGGCGAAACCGACCAGCTCCAGGGGGTCGAGGCTGAGATCGACGCCCCCGGCCAACGCCACGTCGATCGTGTCGTTGCTGATCGCGTCCGCCGCGGTGGCCACCGACACCAGCGAGGAGGCACACGCCGCGTCCACGGTGTAGCCGGTGCCGTGGAAGTCGAAGTGGTTGCAGATCCGGCCGGCGATGGTGTTGGACAGCGCCCCGGCCAGGGTCTCGTCCGACGGGACGGGAAACGGCTCCTTGTACCGGCGCTCGACCGACGCCAGCACCGCCTGCTGTGCCGTCGTGTCCAGCCCGCTGTCGGCCAGTGCGTCCCGTACCGCGCGGCGGACGTAGGGCCAGCGGACCCGCAGGGTGGCGGCGCGGGAGAACTCGCCGGTGAGGGTGTTGCCGAGCACCACCCCGACCCGGGACCGGTCCACCCCTTCGCCGCCGGGCAGACCGGCGTCGGTCAGTGCCGCGTCGGCGACCTCCAGCGCCAGCCAGTGGGCCAGGTCCACGGAGCGGAAGACGTCCCCCGGGATACGGAAGCGGTGCCGGTCGAACTCCCACCCGTCGAGGACCGCCGCCCGGGTGAGGTACGTCGAGTCGGCGTCCTCGCCGCCGTACTCGTCCAGTGGTAGGCGCCGGGCCGGTACGGGCCGGAAGGTGCGGCGGCGGGCGAGGACGTTCTGCCAGAGCTGCTCGGGGGTCTGGGACTCGGCGTACCGGCAGGCCATACCCAGAACCACGATGTCGTTCGCCATCTGCGTCTCCGAACTCCTGGGTTAGCGGATCAGGCCAGCGGGTGCCTCGGCACGCTGCGCCGCTGATTCCGGTGCCGTGCTGGTCGCCGGGACCGGGTCGGCGGCGGCGGGCGTGGTGGCACTGCCCCGTCGGCTGGTCAGCCGGTTCCGGGTGACGATCAGCAGTCCCCGCACCGCGCAGACGATGACCAGGGCGAAGAAGAAGCCGAAGGTGATGTGGGCCAGGACCAGGGCACCGTAGGTGAGCGCGGTGGCGAGGCCGAAGAGAACCTGACGTCGTGGCGTGGTCGGTGTGGTGCCCGGGTCGGTGATCATGTAGTTGGTGAAGAGGATGAAGGCGACCCCGGCCATCGGCAGCAGTGCGGCCGGCAGGGACGCGTCGAAGAGGACCGCCCGCAACACCGCCTGCAGTACGAAGCCGCCGACCCAACCGAGGATCAGGGGCATACGTCGGGTCAGCTTGCCGTTGAGCATCGTGCCGGCCATGCCGATTCCCAGTGGGATGGCCCAGTCCCAGAACCCGTAGACGTTGGCCGTGAAGTGGTACGGCGGGGCGATGCTGACCCAGGTGAAGAGGATCAGGGTCACGCTGATGCCCAGGTTGCTGGGATTCAGGACGTGCCGTAGCACTCCGTCGATCCGGATTCGTACCACGTACTTGCTGGCCACGGCGACGCTGACGGCGAAGGCGGTGGGCCACAGGCTCTCGTTGCCGTACAGCAGCATCGCGCAGGCGAGCCCGGCGATGTGCGCCGGCAGTAGGAAGTCGACCAGCGCGGTGGGGCCGCCGAGATAGCGGGCCCGTCGCCCGGTGGCGCGTGCCGAGACGGTCTCCAGGAGCAGCTCCATCGCGTAGCCGGTCAGTACCCCGACGACGGGTGTCAGGTACGCCTGCTCGAAGCCGAGCAGGAGGTGACCGACGATGTTGAAGATGGTGATGGACAGCGCGAACCGGCGTAGTGCCTTGGTCCGGGTGTCGAAGCGGCGGGGCCGGTCGGCTCCGGCCGGTTGCTGAAGGTGGGAAGGGTCGGACGGGGATGCGGAGGAGGTGCGCATCGGTGATCCTCCTGACGGGTCAGCGGGTGGCCTGGGGGACCAGCGGCAGCGTGTGCCAGCCCGGCCTGAGAGTCGTGGTCATGACGTGCAGGCCCGCCGCGTCCCGCCAGCGGACCGTCACGGCCAGCGGGCCGGTCGGGGCGGTGTCGTCCAGGCCGAACAGCAGCTCCGGTGCGTTGCCGCCGGTGTGCCCGTTGCCGGGGTAGAGCTGCGCGGTCAGGACCCGTCCGGCCGGTGTGCGTACCTCCACGCTGGCCCCGACGGCAGGTCTCGGTTGGCCGCCGGTGACGGTGGCCGGCAGCACCGGACGGATCCCCAGGTAGGTCCGCTGCCGTCCGGTGTTGTGCAGGAAGTCGGAACGCGACCACTGGTTGGCGACCGCCAGGTCGGGTCGACCGTCGTGGTCAACGTCGGCGATGGCCAGCCCGCGGGTGACGCCGCCCTGGCGGTAACCCAGCTCGGCCGAGATGTCCACGTACCGTCCGGACTTCTCCCGTACGAAGAACGGGTTGCGCTGGTGTCCGGCGATGTCGGTGCCGTCGCTGAAGACCGGCCAGGCCAGCGGGTGGCGCAGCAACTCGTCGTTGCCCATCGCCAGTTCCTGCAACTCGGCCCAGCGGTTGGTCTCTCCCTTGATGAAGCCGAGCGCCTGGACGATCTCGTCCTCACCGTCGCCGTTGAAGTCGGCGGTCTTGATGTCCCAGCCCCATCCGGTACGGGCCAGTCCGAGTCGTTGACTCTCGTCCCGGTACGGGGCCACCGCGCCGCTGATCGGTGCGGTGCCGGTGCTCAGGAAGGCGAAGTTGCTCTCCTCGAGGGCGAACGGTGTGGTGATGTTGCTGACCAGGATGTCCGGACGCTGGTCCCGGTTGAGGTCGCTGAAGGTGACCCCCATGCCCTTGAACGAGTCGGCGCCGATCCTCTTGGACTTCGGCAGGCTGGCGTCGCGCGTCCCGCGCAGCTCCTCGAACCGGATGGTGCCGGGTTGGGAGCGGTTGTGCAGCAGATGGTCCGGACCGAAGTCGTTGGCCACGTAGAGTTCGGGCAGCCCGTCACCGTCGAGGTCCTGGGCGCCGGTGGCGAGTGTCCAACCATTCGCCAGGCGGTCGGGCAACGCGTCGCTGACGTCCTGGAACCGTGGCCGGGCGACCTCGGTGTCGCTGGTGACACCGGTCAGCCGCAGGATCCGGTTTCCCCCGGCATTGCGGGCCAGGGACATCGAGTCCTGCATCTGCATCCGTGAGTCGTCCCGGGCGGTGGCGTCCAGGACCCGTGCCCCGTCGGGGAAGTAGTTGCCGACGAGGATGTCGAGTCGACCGTCGCCGTCGAGGTCCGCGACGTTGAGCGTGGTGCTGTTCCAGATCTCGGCCGGATCTGCCACGTCGACCGACAGGAACGCCGACGTGGTCAGCGGTACGCCGGGGCGGCGTAGGTAGGCCAACGGTGGGCGACCCCAGAAGTAGGCCAGCACGTCGAGGTGGCCGTCCTCGTTCAGGTCGGCGATCGCGCAGCCCATCGGCGACGTGGTGGCCGGCTGATAGGGCACGCCGGACGGGGTGAGGGCGAAGGCGGTGAACCGGTCCGGCCGGTCGGTCGTCGGTCGGATGGTGACCGAGTCGTCGCGTGGGTCCACCAGGCACGCTTCGTTCGGCATTCCGTCGCCGTCGAGGTCGGCCAGGGCGACGCTGGCACCGACCGACGAGATCCAGGACCGGATGTGTTCCAGTGCCGGCTGGACCACGCGGGTGGTTCGGGAGCCGGTGAGTTCGCCGTTGAGGGCGGACACGTCGAAGGAGAAGTCGTCGGCCAGTGACTGCCGATGCTGGGCGTCGGCGGTGGGCAGTCGGGTGGCCAGGCCGATGGTGGTGCACAGGAGGACGGCCAGTGCCGCGGGAAGGATCCGGCGCAGGGCGGGTGGTACGGACATGCGTTGACTCCCGTCGACGTCAGCGGTAGGTCTTCTCTGCGGCGTACTGCTGGATCCGGGCCCGCCACCGGGCGTAGTCCCGGGGACCGGCGTCGGCCCGGTCGAGCCCGTCACGCGCCTGCCAGGTCCATTCGGCGGCCTCGCGGAGGTCGACGCCGGTCAACGCCAGCACCCCGGCGAAGGCGTGCTCGGGCGGGTGGCCACTGGCCTGCCACGCCTCCGCGCCGAACGCCGCCCCCTGGGCGAGTGCCGCGCCGTGCGTCCCGGCCAACCGCCGCAGCTGCGGGTACGTCTCGGTGGGCACGCCGCCGGCGTATACCGACGCCAGGGCGACCCCACTCCACAGGTCGCCCCGGTGCGCCGTTGGGAACGACGCGATGACGGCGGCGATGGCGGACGGATCGGCGCACTCCCGGAACCACATGCTGCGGCCCAGGCCCTGGTATCGGATGGCGCACACGGCGTCGCACCTGCCTGGATGCCGACGCCACCGGTTCAGGGCCCGGCGGCTGGCGAAGAATCCCCGGCAGAATCCGTAGCCGTCGTAGGCCAGCCAGCACAGCAGGGGATCACTGGCGTGCAGTGGCCCGATACCCGGATAGCGCAACTTCGCCATTGCCCAGCCGGCTCCCACGTAGAGCAGGTAGGAGTACCGCTGGCCGTGCTCCCGCAGCAGAGCGGGGAAGTGCCGGGCGGGTCGGGGCGACAGACGATCGAGCAGTACGGCTGCCATCGCGGCACCTTCGGCGGCCAGCCCCCGGGTGTGCGGGGTGAAGCCGGACACGTCCACCGGTCCGGCAGCGAGTTCGAGGTTGAAACCGTCGATGAAGGCGCCGGCGGCGCTCTCCAGCTGTGCTCGCGTGGCCGAGGGCACCGTCCGGAATCCCCGTGCGTCGAAGTCGACGAGTTCGGTGCTGAGAGCGAGGAGCCGGCGCCAGCCTGTCGGCCGCACATTCACTTCATGATTAGGTACCCCGCGCATAGATCAAATCCAATCTCGTGTGCGGCTTCGCAGGTGAGACTGGATGGGAGTCTGGCAGCGCGGTTTTGACAGCTTCTTGAAAACAAGTAAGCAAAAATCATGTTGGCTGCGCAGTGATAAGGCTCGATGTCACATGCTGTCGGTGGGTCGTGCGCCCTGGTCTGCGGATTCATGTCGGAAGGTCGGTCGGGCGGGGGTTGGAATCGGCTTCAAGGCGGAAGCGCCGACCGCTGTCGTCAGCTTCGGCTGGTGTCGATGGCCCGTCGATCGGCACCGCACCTGGCTGCCGCTTGAGGGCCAACGTTCGGGAAAGTCACGCTAAGGGTGATCTTGGTTGAGGGGCTTCCGCAGCGTGGTCGCGTCCTCTGGCAAACGTTCCATTGTGGGAGAAAGCCCGTCTGGATCTCGCGGGACGGCCCGTGGCCCCTGTTCGCGTCTCAGAACTCGTTCTCGCTCAAAAGTGTCGGACAACGGTTTTGGGAACTGTTTGTGTGAGCATCCGGGGCGTGGCCGACACCGAGAATCGCGATCTTGAAACTTGTGACGCCGACGAGGTCGAGCGTCATCCGTGTCCGCGGTGCCAGGCGGAGCCCGGCTCGCCGTGCCGGTCACGCTCTGGCGCGGTTGCGGGGAGCTATCACACCGGCCGGTTCACCAAGGTTGCTCGGCTGAGCAAGGCGCTGCGGGTGCTGACGCCGGCCGACCGCCGGCCGGGGCAGCCGTGGCGGCCCGGGACGCCGCCGCCGGCGCCGCTGCCGGTCGATCCCGGCGCGGCGGCGGACATCCGGATCGGCTATGCCCGGTGCAGTTCCGTGACCCCAGGAGTTGCAGTCGCAGCTGGACGCTCTGGAGAAGCACGGCATCCCGCGCGACAAGATCTTCTCGGAGAAGATCAGTACCCGGATCCGGGTACGGCCGAAGTTCGAGGCGGCGCTCACGCTGGCTCGGCAGATCAAGGCCCACGCCCCGCACTGCCGGGTCATCCTGACCGTGTACGAGATGAAGCGCCTCGGCCGCGACGCCGCGGAGTTGACCGCCCTCGCCGATCACCTGACCGCGTACGGCATCGTGCTGGAGATGCTCGCCGGCCCGCTGCCCGGGATCTACGACCCGAGCGGGCCGGGCCGGATGCTGTTCGCGTTCTTCGCCGCGATGGCCGAGACCGAACGTGAGAGCATCCGCGAGGCCACCCTGGAGGGCCTGGACGCGGCGGCCCGCAAGGGCAAGCACGGCGGCCGCCCCGCCGTCATCACCGACGACATGCTGTACACCGTGCTGCGCCGCCGGGCCGCCGGGGAGACCGTTGAGGCCATCCGCCCGGACTTGATCATCCCGACCGGCAAGCGCAAGGGGAAGAGCCCGAGCGTGGCCAGCATCTACCGGGCCCTGGCCACGCACGAGAAAATCGCGGCGTACCCAGAGGTGGTCGAGCAGGCACGCGCCGAGTACGCCGCGGTTGCCGGCGACGGCCTACCAGCGATCGTGTGACCCCGGCCGGCCCGCGTCGACGAGCCCGCCAACCCGCAGCGCCAGGCCCGACTGTGGCACTGAGTGCGGGCAGCCGGCGCGCTCACCCTGGGCCTCGCCGTAGTTCCCAGCGAAAAAACAACTCCAGCGCTGCTCTGCGCGAACGCCTGGGCCCGAAATCGTCATCCCGCTTGACCAGTGCTGGAGTTGTTTTGGGTCCGGAGGCTACCGGTCGGCCTCGTGGGAGTTGGTCGGTTGCACGGACCCGAACTGCCACGGCCTGCACTGACTTCGGGTGGTGCGGGTTCAGTGCAGGCCGGGAACGGCGGTCACGCCTCCCCGATCGATCAGGACCCTCCGTCAAGGGGTCGGGCTTGAGCTGCCACAGCGACATGGTGTTGTGGCGCTTAGTTCTGCCCGTTGCCGGTCAGGGGTACCGCCCCGCTGGCGTGTTCCACGCAGATTGGCCGTGCCGGGTACCGGGCGGTGATCGAGGTGGTGTCGCGGGCGGGGTTGTCGATGCCGATTAGGACACACTGGCCGGGCTTGGTGCCGATGAGGTGTAACTCGATTCCGCGCTGCCGCCAGTAGTCGGTGTCGGCGGTCACTGCGGCTGTCCAGTCGGCGAGTTGCTGCTCCGAGTATGTGGCGTCGATATACCGAACGGTGGCGGCCGGCGGTAGCAGCCTGCGTATGGCCTCGTCGAACGTGGCTGAGGGTATGCGGTGCACGATCACCGTGTCGGCGTCAAGGTTGATCTCCACACCGGCATACACCTCGGGATGGTTCTGTTGGCCCTCGCGCTCGACGGTTGTCGCCCATTCGGTGAGCCTGCCCTGGTTCGGCCAGTCGGAGACAGCCGGGTCGGGTTGCCGGGCGGCGGGTTGACCGGCGGCGGCTTGCCCACATGCCGCCAATGCCATGACGGCCGGCATCGCCAGGGCCAGCAGCAGTGTCCGTGCTTTCATGGTCTACCTCCTTCACTGGGCGCGTACCGCCTGCTCGGACAGTGTGCACCGAACTCTTGTCGTCGGGGATAAGATGCACATTTTTCCCGAACGGTTCCGACCACCCGGCTAGCTGACCCTGATCCCCATACCGCCGTAGTAGGCCATGGTCCGGTTGACGTCCGCCCAGTAGATCCGCCAGAAGCAGGAGCGATCCACCGTCTCGCCTGTGCAGGTGGCGGGGGCGTTCGTAGCACCGGTCGAGATGATGCCCTTCGCACGGACCTTCCCGGCGACCGTGCCCAATTCGAAGACAGGACCGCCGCTGTCACCTTGACCGGCGGCATTGGTGTGGTCGATCTGCTCGCCCATGACGAGCGGCGTCTTCCCGCTGATGCTCGTGTTGACGGCCTTGACGATCACACCGCACCTCACGCCCGAGCGGCTGCCGCTGGTGCACGTGTTGTTGCCGATGACCGAGTTGGTGGCGTCCTGCACCGGCTTGAACAGTGTGCTCTGCGGGCCCCCGTCCCACATCTCGCCGGCACTGAGTACCGAGATGTAGGCCACGTCACGGGTGTCGTTGTCTCCGGCCATCGGACCCATAACGTCATCGCCGCCGTCAACCACGGTGGTTCCGTTGCTGCCGCAGTGGCCGGCGAAGAGCAGCTTCGTACCGCTGGTGTGGTTGACTGCGAACCCTGCGGTGCAGGTGCGCGTACGCGCACCTCCCTTGTACGGGGTGCCGTCGTCCTGACGGGACAACGGCACCGAGCTGCTGGCGGCGGACTCCGCGCCGAAGGTCAACGCGATCGGGGAGGTGGTCAGCGCGTGGGCTTTCGCGCCCGGATCAACCCGACCGGCAGCCCACTCGATCGTAATGCCGCTGGCGTCCGGCTTGGGGGCGACGACGTGGAACGCGGCGATCTTGCCGAGGCGCTGAACCTCGGCCACCAACTCGTTCTCGGAGTATTGGGCCGCATACACGTTGATCGGAACAATGTCGCGCTGCGCCTCGATAGCCTGCCGCACAGCCGGGAAGATCTCCCCTGCCCAGTAGAGGGTCAGTGCATGCGCGGTGGGGTCGGCGATCGCGGAGCCGTAACCGCGGTCTCCGACCTGATCGGCGGTACGCCGGATGGCGGCCAGCGCGTCGTTGAGCCGGCCCTGCTCAGCGAACAACTCTTCCCAAGAGGTGAAGCCAGCCGGGACCGGGGTGACGATCTCGTCCGAAGCAGCGGCCGGAACTTCGGTTGAGAGTGCCAGCAGCAGTGTCAGGGTCGCCCCCAACGCGTGGAGTCGTCCCACAGAGGACACCATCCTATATCGATAGATATTTGTCGATCAATCTAGGGCGAAGGAGGCGCGTTTGCAGTCGCAAAAGTGACACAGGGTTGAATGTTGATCACTTCATGCAGTGCAACTGTCAACCGTCGCCCGGCTCCTGCCCTCAGCCAGCCAGCCGGTAGCTTCCGGACCAAGAACAACTCCAGCACTGGTCAAGCGGGATGACGATTCCGGGCCCAGACGTTCGTGCAGAGCAGCGCTGGAGTTGTTCTCTCGCTGGAAACTACGGCGAGGCCCCTGGACGCCCCGCCTACTCGTCGTCGGGGTCGGCGTGATCGGGGTCGCGCAGCGGACGCCAGGTGCCGCCGAGGTCGGGTAGCCGGAACGAGTAGTGGCCGTGGACGTTGATGTGCTTGCGCATGTACGCCGACAGGCGGGCGACGTCGGAGTCGAGCACCGGGTAGCCCTGCGCACGTAGCTCGGTCAGCGCCCGGTCCAGATACACGGTGTTCCAGAGCACCACCGCGTTGAGCACGAGCCCGAGCGCGCCGAGTTGGTCCTCCTGCCCGTCCCGGTATGCCCGGTGCAGTTCGCCTTTGCGGCCGTGGAAGATGTGCCGGGCCAGGTCGTGGCGGCCTTCGTTGAGGTTTCGCATCGCCTTCATCTCCCGCCGGTAGGCGGGGTCGTCGACGAAGGTAAGCACGTGCAGGGTCTTGAATATCCGTCCGTACATGGCGAACGCGTCGCCGAGTTGGGTGGGCCGCCCGTCGCGCTGCAACATGCGGATCACGTCGTTGGCGGACACGGTCCGGGTGTGGATCGAGCAGATGATCCGCAGGATGTCGGGCCAGTGCCGGGCGATCTTCTCCAGGTTGATCTTTCCTCGGGCGGCCCGGTCCAGCCCGGCGTAGTCGGCACCCTGGTTGATGCGCCACAGCTTCGTGTCTGGCAGGTCGGCCAGCACCGGACGGTAGTCGAACCCCAGCAGGGTCACGATGGCGAACACGATGTCGGAGTACGAACCCTGGTCGGTGATCAAAACCTCCGGGCGGCGGTCATTGTCGGGGTTGAACACCAGGTCCACGAAGTGAAGGGTGTCCTTCGCCGCACCAGACACGACCCGGCCGGCGAGCCCGATCCGCTGATCGGAGATCATGTTGAGCCAGGTCACGCCCTTCTTACGGGCGAAGTACTTCGGGTTCGGCCGGGCGTCGATGCTGCGTACCGGCACGACGAACCGGACCCCGTCCACCGCGGCGACCATCCCACCACCCCACGCCTGGGCCAGGCCGACGTCGGCCTGGGCGTCGATGAGCACGGCGTTGGCCGCGGCGTAGGTGTCCGGCCGCAGGTAGTGCTGGTCGACGTGGGCCAGCCGGCCACGGGTCAACGCCGGAATGTCCGGGTCGATCACCGGGGGCAGGCCGACGTTGAGCGAGTGCGCGGTCAGCAGTGCCGCCACCGAGATGTGCAGGTCCGCCAGCCTGGCCCTGCCGCCGGTCACCGAGGTGAACGCGGCCGGGAAGCCCGGGTGCCAGCTCATCACCTCTAGGACCTGTTCGGACAGGTCGACTCGGGGGATCATGCCCTCCAGGCGTTTACGGAGGTCGACCAGGATCGGTGGATCCTCCAGGGCGTCGGAAGAACCGCTCCAGTACCGCCTGCTCCGGCGGGCCGGTAAACCGACCGTAGACCGCCTCTTCGACGGGCATCAGAAAACTTCTCACGCCACATCAACGATCACCACAATCGAGGGTTATCGCTTGAACCGGCTTAGCGTGACTTTCCCGAACGTTAGTCCTCAAGCACCGGTCCCGGGCGGTGGTGTTCAGGACCCGCGCCCTACCGGGCACGCCGAAGGTGGCGTTGGCTGTCCCCGGTCAACGTCCCGGTCAACGTCCCGGTGTCGGCGTCCGCTGCCGACCGGGCCGGGCGATCAGCGCACCGGGCGACCCGCCTGGTCGGCATGTCGACCGGCGGGAGCCGTCAGCATGCCGACCGGCCGGGTGGTCGGCACCCGGCCGGTCGGGGTCGCGGCGGATTCAGTCGGACGCCACGCTGCGCGCTGCGTTTCTGCGCCGTACCGCCCTGCGGCGGATTGCCCTGCCGATGACCAGGGCCAGTAGGACCGCGTTGGCCATGAGGAAGGTGACCATGGTGGGGCTGACCCGGTCGGAGTTGTGTGCGTGGGCGGCACCGATGTCCGGGTCGGCCGTGTCCGCCGGCCCGGTCGGCCCGCTGTCCCGACTGGTATCCGGTCCGGGTGTGGTCGGGGTGCCGTCCGCCGCGAGGACGGTGAACCGCAACGTGCCGGTGAGCACACCGCCGCCACGGGCGGAGACGTGGAAGACCACGGTGTAGCGTCCCGGCCGGGTTATCGCCACCTGCTGGCGGACCGTGCGGCCGGCGGTACGGAGGGTGCCTTCGTCGCTGACGGCGGATCCGTTGGGCGCGACCACCGTCACGTGGGTCTGCTGGGGGTCGATGACATCCGTGAACGAGAGCTGGACGTGCGAGGGTGCCCGGTCAACGGTGGCCAGGTCGGAAGGATTCGCTGAGACAAGATCCACGATCGGCGCTGATTCGGGGGTTCGGAGGGCTACCGCGGCGGCGACCGACACGGCGATGGGTACGGCGGCCACCAGCCAACGCCGCCACCCGGTGCCCTGCGTCGTCTGGTCCAGCGCCGGGTCCCGGTTCTGGTCGGTAACCGGGCCGGTCGCCGGAGTCGAGGGTGCCGGAGCGGTCATGCGGTGGCGAGCCGGGGCCGCCGGGCGCAGCTGCATGTCATCGCGCTGCGTTCCTCAGTGGTCGGGCGACTGTGGTAGTACATCGCGATGACCATGGGGACGAATACCACGGCATTGTAGAACAGGTGTAGTTCAAGTCGGGGAAACGCTGCCTGGAGCAGGCTTGTCGGGGCAGCCGCATTGAAGAAGTAGGATCCGGTCAATGCCTGTACGAAGAGCAGGAAATGCTCGAGGTGGTGCCATACCTGGATGGCGAAGGCGATCATCCACCAGCGTCGTGATCGTCCGACAAAGCCGTCGCGTAGCAGCCACAGGCCGATGAGCATTACCAGGGCATAGCCGTAGTGCAGCCATTCCTGTTTCACCAGGACCGGGAACACCAGCCCGAGCAGGCCTCCCGCCTTGGACAACGGCCAGTTCCACAGGTAGACCTGGAGGGCCTGGGCGATGTGTTCACCCCAGTGCGCCGTAACGATGGCCATGAAGGTCAGCACAGCGGGTCGATGGCTCCGGCCAGCGAGGCCGGATAGTTGGTTCGTGGACCGGGTGTGTCCGGCTGGGGCAATGGCCATGAACATCGCGGCACGGCAACCCCGGACCCGGTGGGAAGGCCGGCCGCTCCCTCCCCTCAGAGTCCATTACATCGACGTCGGTAATTTACCTTAACTGTGGCGTGGATGGTTCCGTTATCTTGCTTGATCTATCGGGTGATTCAGTCGGCCAATGCTCGGTCGAGTCGTGGGCATTCCGTGTGGTCGGGCTGGGTGTCAGCGGCTTCGGCCCGGGCGATGGTGGGCGCGACGGTGTCCTGTTCGGACCTGATCGGCGTGACTCCGGCGGATATCGGGAGACCGAGAGCCGGATCGAGCGTGGACACCGCCGGTTCGATCTCCCGCCCGTACGTACGGACCGGGGAGCAGGTGCGGCACCGGGACGCGGCGGTGTGCCCACCCCGGTCGAGAATCCGCGTCTCCGCTGGACCGCCGTCATCGGTCCGGTCGGCGGTTTCTAGCATGGGCGCAGGCTTTCCGCCGAGCAGCGGTGGAGGGTGGCAGGCATACGACGTACTGGATCATGGATATGGTGGATACCGGCAACGACGTGAGCCCCTGGCTGCGTCCGACCCTCAGGCCCGGCGTGCGGGGAAACCGTGCCGAAGGCACCGAGACCTTCGAGCGCGCGGGCCAGGTGGTACGGACGGACCGGAGTCTCAACGAGATCGTCCAGCGTCGTCCCCCCGGCGTCACCGCCCACCAGTGGAACTGTGCCAGCCGTACCCGCTTCGACTTCGTCGTCTGCGACGCCCGTACCCACGCGCCGGTCTTCGCGGTCGAGTTCGACGATCCGTGCCGGCACACCGTCGAGACGCCACGTAACCGGCGGATGAAGACCGCGGTCTGGGAGGCGGTCGGCATCGAGGTGCTGTGCATCGAGTCCCCGACGCTCCGCCCGGCCACGCACGGCCGGTGGATCGTCGAGTACGTCATCGACGCACGTGCCTACGGGGCGGGTGCGTCCGACGGTGACGAGGCGGTGGATGCGTTCTCGCCCGCTCCGCTGAGCTATCGGGACATCATCGGTCGTCTGCCGGACGGCCGTACCGGCTTCGTCAACGACCTCGGTGCGGTCGCTCGTGCTGCCGCCATCGATGCCTATGTCAGCCGGCAACTCGCCGATCCGATCGTCCGTGGGCTGCACGTCACCTGGCAGAGCGGCCCGGCTGAGGGATGGGCCTGGTTGGCCGCGCGGGAGAAGAACTATCTCTTCGAACGTACGCGGATCTGGCAGCATCGTTTCAGCTGTGGCGTCGACCCGGCCCGGCTGGCCGAGGACCTCGCCACCGCCGCGATCGGCGAGCGGCTGAAGAGGCTCGCGACGGACGAGCCGACGCTGTACGACCGGCACCATCTGGGCCGCGAACTCGACGAGTTGCGGCGGCGCGGGGCGGAGATCGACGGCGGGTTCACCTTCGACCACGTCTCCTTCGACTAGCGGCTGCGGTCGCCGCCCCGACGCCCGGCTGCCCCCGTCGCGTCGGGGCCGATGGCCATGGCGGGTTGCCGCCGGTGAACCGGTGCCCACCGGAATGCCCTGCGTCGTGGCGGGTACGCCCGAACGGCCTGGCTGGGTGCTCGGCCGGGCGGGTATCCACGAGAAGGAGACGCGATGCTCACGTTGACGGAAAACGCCGTAATGGTGATTCGCGACCTGACCGCGCGGGAGGACGCGTTGCCCAACGGCGGATTGCGCATCACCAGTGACCCGGAGATCAACTCCCTCATGATCACCATAGCGATGGAACCGGCGCAGGGGGATCAGGTGGTGGACAGCCTCGGTGCCCGGCTCTTTCTCGATTCGGCCGCAGCGGAGCTGCTCGACGGCAAGGCGCTCGATGCCGCCGTGGACGAGGACGGCGATGTGCGGTTCGAGTTTGCCGATCGGCCCATCTAGCGCTTGATCTCCTGCGCTGTCGATTGTCGATTTGTTCATGACGGCCTCGGCCGCCCCTGAACGGGACCTGATGTTGTGTCGCGTCGCGTGCAAAATGCATGTCCTGGTACAGCTCGGCTGTGTGTCGCCAACGGTTCGGTGGAAACACGTATTGATGTTTCCACCCAGTAGGAACGCAACTGTTGGAAAGCCGACAGTGCTGCGGGGATTCCCTCCACGTCCCGTGGGCCCGACCGACAGCCATGGTCGGGCCGAGCCTCGGATCCGCAGCTTCAGCAGGCAGAACAGCGCATTGGCGGTGCTGCCCGGTGGTCTCCGGCGGTGAGCGGGCAGTGCGGTGGGACGTCCAACCTCAAGGGCAACCCAAGATCGGTGACTAGTGGCTCGCGCAGGATTGAGTGGATGGAGAATAATGCTGTCCGACCAGGTCTGCTGACTATCATTAGATAGTCGATCCTCGACTCGGTTCCATCGTTGGTGACCAACTGGGTGACGAGGGGATGGATGCATGCGTATCGGCTATCCATACCGCCAATCCTTGAGCCTCGTGCGGTCGCGACTCATGGCGGAGATCGGCGCGCGGCCCATGTCGCCCACCCTTGTGGTGGCGCCCGCCGGTTGGGGGAAGACCACTCTGCTGGCCCAGTACGCCAGCGCTTTCGCCGGACCCGTCAACTGGTTGCGCATCGAAGCGTCGGATGTGGGATCCGAGCGGCTGGCCGAGTCGATCCAGGCAACGCTGTCCGGACATGCGGGTACGGACCCCCATGATCCGGTCAGCCCTGCCGGACCGAGCCGGTCGTTGCTCGTCATCGACGATCTGCACCTGATCGACGGCTCCGCGGCCGAGCGAGCGCTGCTGCAGAGAGCACTCGACCTGGCCGGACCACACTGCCAGGTCGTCATCGGCAGCCGACGCATGCCCGACCTCAACCTGTCCCGTCACGAGCTGTCCGAGCTCGGGATCATCGATGCCGAGCAACTGCGTTTCCGGGCGTGGGAGGTGGAGCGCCTGCTACGCGAGATATATCAGGAGCCCCTGCCCGCCGACGATGTGGCGGCACTGTCCCGGCAGGTCGGTGGTTGGGCCGCCGGCCTGAAGCTCTACTACCTGTCCACCCATGGCCACCCGCTGGCCGACCGGCGCCGGGCGGTCGCGGCGCTCGGCGGACGCTCGGCGCTCTCCCGTGCCTACCTGACCCGCACCGTACTGGCCGAACTACCGGAGACCCTTCGTCGGTTCCTCACCCGTACCTGCGTGTTCGACGTGCTCACCGGGGACCGGTGCGATCAGTTGCTGGGCAGCACCGACAGTCAACTGTTGCTCGAACAGTTGGAGCGCAGGCAGGCGTTCACCGTTACCCACAACGGCGGACGTACCTTCCTCTACCACCAGGTGCTGCGGGCCCACCTGGTGGCCGGACTCGTCGAGGAACTCGGCCACACGGCAGCGCGTGCCTGGCACGCCCGGGCAGCCGAGATCGTCGCCGAGGAGGGGGCGGTACTGGAGGCCGCCCGGTGCTATGCCCGGGCCGAGGATTGGCCCGCGGTGCACCGGCTACTCGATGAGGCCGGCGCCAGCGTGGCGGACCACGGGTTGGACCCGTGGAGCGACCTGTTGCCGAGCTGGTTCATCGCCGAGGATCCCTGGCTGGTTCTCGCTGAGGGACGGCACCGGATCAACCACGGGCAGTTGGAGGCCGGTATCGCCGCGCTGCGGCGGGCCGAGGACATGTTCCCCGGGGAACCGGAACAGGCCCGGTGCCGAGGGCTCCGAGCGATGGCCACGGCCTGGCTGCCCGAAGGGCCACCCTGGCGTGGAAACTGGACCGGGTGGGTACGGGCGGCAACCCGGCGGCATCCGGCGGTGGTGGCCGGAGAGGCTGAGTCCCTACCGGCCCCGCTTGCGCCGCTCGTCCAGACCGTCGCACACCTCCTGGCCGGCAACGTCGAGGAGGCCCGACGGACTCTCGGCCAGTTGTCGACCGGCGGCGGGGGATTCGTCGATGTCGCCGGGCAACTACTGCAGAGCGCGTACGCGATCGGTGCGGGGGACCAACGGGCAGCCAACATCCTTGCCGACATCACGGTCGAAGCTGAACGCGCACACCAACCGTGGCTCGGTCGGATCGCTCGCGCACTGGTGGCACTCGACAGCACCGAGACCGGCATCAAGGAGTCCATCGCGGTCGCCGAGGAGTGCGACCGGCTGGGCGACCGCTGGGGTGCGCTCGTCTCGGCCACCCTCGCGGGGCTCATGGCCTCGGTGGCCGGCCCCGTCGAGCCGGATGAGGCGACCCGGTTGTTAAGCCGGGCCAGATCGCTGGACAGCGGGGTGGTCGCGGCCTGGGCACAGTCGCTACTGGCGTTGGCCGCCGCGCGGGCCCGACTACCCGACGCCGAGGTCGAGGTACGCCGTGCGGAAAGCACCGCCCGTTCCGCCGGGGTACCCGGGGCCCGGGTGCTGGCACTGGCCGCCGGGGTGTACGGCGCACCGGAGCAGCCCGGCCAACTCGCCGCCGTGTACGCGGCAGCCAAGCAGGCCGGCCTGCCCGCTGCCGTCGTGGCGGCTTGGACGGCCGGTCACGACGCGGTCGAGGAGCGGGCACCAACCGTTGGTCCCACCGGGTTGGCCGTCAGCGTCTGGTGCTTCGGTGGTTTCCGGCTCTGTGTCGACGGTAGATCGCTGGACTGGTCGGCGATCCGGCCCCGGGCCCGGGCGGTGGCCCGGATCCTCGCGATGAACGCCGGGCGTGCGGTACATCGGGACAAACTCGTCGAAGCCCTGTGGCCGGGCGTCCCACCAGCCGCCGCCACCCGCAGCCTGCACGTAGCACTCTCCAGCCTGCGTCGGTTCTTCGAGATGAACCTGCCGGACGGAAGCTCCGACCGCCTGCTGTGCCGGGACGGGGACGCCTATCTGCTGGCCGTGCCGACTGACGGATACAGCGACGTCGCGGTGTTCCGGGACGCGTTGCGAAAGGTCCGTCGTGCCCGACGTGGCCGGGACGTCGACTACCTGGATGCGTTGCGTATCGCAGTGAACACCTACGGCGGCGACCTGTTGCCCGAGGACGGTCCAGCCGAGTGGGTCGTCAACGAGCGGGAGACGCTGCGTCAGCAGGCCGCTGACGCCGCCGCGGCGCTGGCCCAGGCGGAACTCGACGGCGCGACCGGGGCCGAACAGCCGACCAGTCCGGCGGTGGCCATCGCGCGTCGCTGCGTGGAGATCGACCCATGCCACGACGAAGGGTGGCGGCTGCTCATCGAGGCCCACCGTCGGGCCGGTAACGCGGCGGCTGCCGAACGGGCCCGTCGCGAATACGCCCAGGTGCTGGTCTCGCTCGGGCTCGACTCGCTGGCTGCCGGGGAACTCGACCGGGACCCCGGCATCACATCCGGCCAAAGAATTCCACCTCCCCGATCGCCACGGTCGGCTCCGACTGCGGTCCGTGGATCGAACGTACGACGACCTTGAGCCGTACGACCCCGCTGGCCTCGAACTTGAACGGTTGGGGGCCGGGCTGGTCACGTAGCTTGATGGTGCGTTCGACCACCGTGCCGTCACTGGTCGTCGCTACCAGGTCGAGTTGGCCCGGTCGACCGACGGTGAGGAACTTGCCCTGTTCCAGGCTGATGCCCGGGGTCACGATGATGTCCAGGATCCGCACCGGGCTGGCAAAGGTGGCCTCCACCCATGCGCCCACCGCCGGCCCCGTGGGTGACCAGTAGCGGTTGGTCACCCCGTCCGCGATACGGGTGGCAGGTGTCGACTCACCGGCGGAGGAGGCCGTGACGGTCTGGGGTGTGAGCGGCACCGGGTCCTGGATCCGGTCGCGGACCTCGCTGACCGCGCGGGACACCAGCGGCGGGCCGGCGATGGCGAGGACCACCAGCAGGCAGATCAGCGCGACGATTTTCAGTAGGCGGCGGGCGTTGGCTGCTGCTCGGCCGTCCCGCCGTCTACGTGGATCCCGGTTGCGTCCACGGATCCTGTCGAGCAGCCGACGCCACCACGACCGACGAACCGGTGCCTCGGTCTCGACCAGCAGAGCGCCACAGGCGCGGCAGAATCGTCGAAGTTCGTCGTTGCCGGCCTGACAACGGGGACAGATCCGGTCTCCACCCGTCGTCTCCGGCTGGTCCTGTGTGACCGGTCGTACCGGCCGGCGGTGTTGCACCTGCCCCGGCTGGACCGCGACCGGATCCGTCGGGCGGTCCGGAAGCGGCTCCGACTTCGTCGAGCCCGTGGTCGGCGTGGTGCCTGTCGCCGTGGTGCCTGTCGTCGTGGCAGCGGTACCCGGGGCGGTCGGCGGGGGAACCGCGCCGGATGTTCCGGTTCCCGGGGCGGTCCGGCTGCCCTGTGCGTCCGCCGTGGTCGTGGTGACCTGGGCGTCCACCGTTTCTCTGGGTTGCTCCGCCGGCGTGGTCCGGGGACTGGCGGAGGGGGTGACCACCGCACCCTCCCACTCCAGGAAGGTGCCGCACTCACCGCAGAACCGCTCGTTCTCCCGGTTGCTGGTGCCACACTCCGCGCAGACGATCATGCCGCCTCCACCTCGACAATCGTTCGAACGTGCGCCGGCACCGCCGTGGACACCAGTTCCTGTAGTCGGGCCGGATCAACCCTGGCGGGATCGGCCACCCGCACCCGTACCCGCACCTCGGCTGCGGTTGCCGGCGGCGGGGTGGCATCCGGCGTAGCGGACCAGCTCACCCCGCCGCTGTCGCTGACCTCCACCTCGCCGCCGGTGATGATCTGAAGTTGCCGGGCGATTCCACGGGCCGTACCGCGCCAACGGTGCAACTCCACCGCATTGCGGGCCACCTCACGGCGCAGTGGGGTCGGCCAGGTTTCGTCCATCGGCACGGCGACCCATCCGGTCAGCCAGTCCAGGAAGTCGGGTGGCGCCAGCGACAGATCCAGATAGGCGTCCAGACAGTCGAGCGTCAGCAACACCGGTGCCAGCACCTCGTCCAGCCCGGCGGTGAACCGCTGGGTGAAGTCGTCGTCCAGATACAGCGCGGGCAGCGCCAACCCGATCGGAAACGGGCTGGGTAGCCCGGGTACCACACCGCGCATCGGTTGCTCCTCGGGAAGTGATCTGTTCAGCTCCGACGTCGCCGGTCAACCGCTGGCCCGGTTGGTGATCCGCACCTGATGCGCGTACGAGAAGACCAGCGCGTTGGTACCCAACTCGATCCGTTGTACGGCGTCACCCCGCTCGCCGGTGATCGGATCGGCGGCGAAGAGCCGTACGTCCTCGACCAGGTCCATTCCCTCGACCCGCTGGAGCACGGCGTACACCTCACCGGACTGGATCGGCCGCCCGAACGGCCAGCCCGACCCTTCGGGCCCACCGTCGATCGGGTTGAGGTAGCCGTAGAGCGCCTGCAACGCCCGTTCCCGCAGTGTGGCCGCTGTCGTGCGCGGTTGTGCCCGCAGCTGCGCCACCACGGTGACGCCCTGATAGAAGGGGGGTTCCACGAGCACCGTGGCACCGACACAGCGCCGTGCGTCGAGATACGTGGCGATTCGCTCCAGTGTTTCGTCCGGCGGGCGCAGGGAGGCGAACCGGGCCGAGTCGTCGTCGGAAGCGGTGTGCTCGGTGAGCGCCGGCACGACCAGCACCCGGATCGCGGCGGAGCCCTCACCGGCCGGCACGCAGCGTACCCGCAGCACCTCCGGTGCGGCCTCCCGGGCGAGCTGCTCGTAGTCGTCGGTGGTCACCGCCCGTTCCCGGGTGCGCAGCGTCAACGGTCCACGGGTGGCCGTCTCCGCCAGCGACTCACCGTCGACCCCGCCGGTGGCGGCCGTCCGGTTGGTGACCGTCGATACGAACGGCACCGGGTCGCGCAGCACGGTGAGGCTGTTGGCGGCCACGTTGCCGCGCCGGCCACCCCCGGTGCGGTAGCTGGGGATCCGGATCGGGGCCGCCTTCGGTGGCACCGCCCCGTACTGGCGGATCGTGCCGTCGCTCTGACGTACGGCCGGCCCGAAGGACACCTCCCCGCTGGCCCGGTCGACGGTCACATGTCGGTCGTCCGGTCCGGACTCCGCGAAGGATGCCACCTCCCGCCAGGTGGTCCACGAGTCCCCACCGGCCACCTCCACCTCGATCGGTTGGTCGCCGGTGACGACGGGGTGGTGCTGGGTGGTGAACCGTTGACCGGGTACCCCCTCGGACAGGCCGAGCGTCTCGTCCCTGATCAGCTCGGCATGATCGGCCCGGACCGAACCACCGATGGTGGCCGCGCTGGCGCTGCGCAACCGTGGCGAGGCGTGATAGAAGGTCTGACCCGGTGCCGGCTCGGTCAACCGGCACCGCAACCAGCCCGCCCGACGCCGGCCGAGGACGGATGCCACATGTCCGGTCGGTACGTGCAGCACCACCTCGCCGGCACGGTTCAGCGCGCCGGTGGTGTCCCGGTCGACCACGCAGGGCTGCCAGCCGCCGGCGGTCCACGCCTCCCACACCAGAGGGGGGTCGGACGGATCCACCCCCCGCCCGGCCACCGTCCAGTCCATTCGCAGCAGCACAGCACAGCCAGGCACCGGCTCGGTCAGCCCGAACAGGGTGGTGTCACCGGGAGCGGGCGGATCATCGAAGCAGGCCACCCAGTCGTCACCGTTGAGCTCGTTGGTCCGGTCGGTCGTCTCGCCGGTTGCCCGCGCGCTCATCACCCGGTCCAGCGCGCACGGTGAGATCAGCAGTTCCTCGACGGTCTCGAAGGTGATCGGCTCCTCGGTCTCCATCCGTACGGTCGCGACGTGGGTGCCGGCCGGCACCACCACCGTGGCGTCCCGGGCGGCGGACAACCAGAACGTGACGTCGCAGCTGGCCATGGTGGGGGCGAACGGCTTGACCCCGAGCAGGTCCAGGAACTTGAGGTAGTGCCGATCAGGCACCCGGTTGAGGCGGTACAGCAACTGGTCGACCATGAACGCGAATGTCTCGATCAGCGTGACGCCCGGGTCCGACACGTTGTGGTCGGTCCACTCGGGACACCTCCGCTGGACCAGGCGTTTGGCGTCGTCGACCAGATCCTGGAAACGCCGGTCGTCGAGATTCGGTGCGGGTAGCGGCATCAGTCGGCTCCGGGCGGGTGCGGGGGGATCACGTAGAACGGAAAGACCAGGTTCCGGGGATCGTTGTCACTGCGGATGCGGTAACGGATGTCGATGTAGAGGGTGCCCTCGCCGGCGTCGGTGAAGTCGATCAGCACGTCGTCGAGCACGATCCGGGGCTCCCACCGTTCCAGGGCCACCCGGACCTGGTACGCGATCTGACCGGCGGTGGCCGCGTCAGCCGGGGCGAAGACCAGTTCGTGGATGCCACAACCGAACTCGGGTCGGGCCGGTCGCTCCCCGGGGGAGGTACCGAGGATGAGACGCATGCTCTCCACCACCTCGCGTTCGCCCCGGACCAGCGCGATCGCGCCCGTTGCGTCGGTACGCAGCGGGAACGCCCAACCCGCGCCGACGAAGTCCGAACGCATCGTCACCCTCCGATGAGAACGGTCGGGCAGCCGGCGATGATCGGGGCACCACAGCCGGACAGGTCGCCCATCCGGGCGGCCGGTAGACCACCGATCAGGACCGTGGGACAGCCCGGCGGCACGATCGGGGTCGGCGGGTGCGGGGGAGTGCCCGGGAACGAGCAGGCATGCATGGCGCTGACGGTGGCGGCCGGAGCACCGCCGATGAGCACCGTCGGCACGCCAGGGCCACTGATTGCACCGGGATGGCCGGTCGGGTCGCCGACGCGGGCGGCAGGTGGCATGGCGTACTCCCTCAGTTGATCCGGACGATGCCGCCGCGGACGGTGACCGATCCGCTGGCGGTGACCTCGGCGCTGCCCTGACCGGTGACCTTCACCGTGGCACCCTCGACCGATGCCCCGGCGGTGCCCTTGACGCTGACCTGGCCGGTGCCCTCGATGCCGACGTCGCTCTTCGACTTCACCGTCACCTTCTGTCCGGACAGTTCCAGTGGGCCGGTACCGGCGTCCACGGTCATGCCGTTCTTGGCGGTGACCTTGACCTTGCCTTCGCTGACGATCTCGACTAGCTGCCCCTTCTTGTCCAGTCGGAGGCTGAACTTGTTGTCGCCGGTGGTCAGCAGGACGCCGTCCGGGCCGCTGGCCTTCTCCGCCAACTCCAGCCGGTGCCCGGTACGGGAGACCAGGGCGCGCACGACGACCTCACCGCTGCTGCCGTCGACCGGGTCGGTGCCGAGCTGGGGCAGCTTGTCCTTGCCGTTGTGTAGGCCCCCGATGACGTACGCGGCGTCCAGGTTGCCGTCGCTGAACCCGACGAGCACCTCGTCGCCGACCTCGGGCACGATCACCGTGCCCCGATCGGCCCCTGCGCCGGCCTGGACCACCCGTGCCCAGCCGGTGGTGTACTGCCCGTCCAGCCAGGGCAGGGTCAGCCGTACCCGGCCCAGCTTCTGGGGATCCTTGACGTCACTGATGATCGCCGGCAGTACCCCGTTGGCCAGCCGGTCCGTGCCCCCGGAACTGCTGCCGGTGAGCCCGTACAGCGAGCGGTCGGAGCGGCCGGAGACGGTGAACGAGGTGGTGTAGCCGGCCTGCTCACTGAAGAGGTGCCGGGTGCTACTGAGGGTGTACTTGCCCTGGAACGGCTCGCCGACATTGGCCAACGCGACCGCCGTACCGGCCCGTAGTTTGGCGTTGCCCTTGGCCACGCCTTCGATCTCGGCGAACCCGGTGCCAAGCCGACCGGCTGTCGCGTCCGCCACCGCCCGGACGGCCCCGTCGGTGGTCAGGGTCGGATCGGTGACCAGGTACGGCGGGCTGTTGAACGTCTTGCCCAGCGCCACCGGGTCCACTCCGGCCACCTCGGTACCGGCGGCCTTCGGTTTCGCCGCAGCCGTGAGTGCCTCCTTCCGGTTGGCGTCCCAGCCGCGTACCGTCACCTCCGGAACCTGCGCGGTGGCGGTGATGCCGGCCCGCAGCGCGATCAGGTTGCGGTTGACCTCCAGCACCAGGGGATCCTGACTGGCTTTGGCACTGGTGTCCGGCGCTCCGGAGGGTGGTTCCGGCAGCCGGAAGTGCAGCGCGCCGTCGAGCATCAGCACCTGGGCACCGACCAACTCGGCCAACCGGGTGAGGAACGTCCAGTCGCTGACGTTGTCCTGGCTGAGCTGGCTGTCCGGACTGCCGCCGAAGCCGCTGACCGGGTCGATCTGGCCGGCCTTCAGGCCGGCCCGCTGGACCACCTTGCGCACCACGTCCGGCACGGTCATGTTCGGGTACGCCGCCACCCGACGCCCCCGGAACAACCGGTGAGCCAGGTCCAGGCCACGGACCTCGGTGAACGTACCGGTCTTGTCGAGTTCACACTCCAGCCCGGTGACCTCGCCGGTCAGTAGTGGCTGCGGACCGCCGGGGTCCGAGGTCTGCACCCGCAGCTTCACCTCGGCCCCGATCTTGAACCCGGCCTTGCTCAGTACGGTACGTCCCGGGTCCCGGTAACGCAGCAGGAACCGGTCCGGCAGGTTACGACTGTCGTCGACGTACGCGTAGACCAGCAGGGACGCGATGTCGGCGGGGACCTGGTTGCCCCCCACCTCGACCAGCAGGGCGTTGGCGAACTGCTCATTGGCCACGCTGGCCACCGCCGGACTCGATCTCCTCCAGCGCGGGCACCAGCAGGGACGTGCCCGGCCGGAGCCGCATCGGATCGTCGATGTCGTTCGCGTCGGCGATCTCCCGCCACAGCCCGGCCCGGCCGTACGCGCGGTAGGCCACCGAGTGCAGGCTGTCCCCGGCGACGACGACATGGACGTCACGGGCGGCCAACGCCCCCGAGGTCGGGTTCTGGCCCGACTGCTCGCCGGAGATCTCCTCCAGGGTCACCGAGCAGAGCGCGCGGACCGGCGTGCCACCCGGTGTGAACAGCGTGTACTTGGCACTGACACTGGCCACGAACGCCGGGAAACCAACCATCCCGCCCCAGTGGAAGACGACCCACGGTGGTGAGCCCTTCTTCTGGTCACGGCTGGTATCGGTCGGCACACAGCAGGCGAACAACTCCTCCACCCGCTTCACCACACTGGCGTCCATCGTGTCCGTGGCATCGAAGAACATCTCGACGGTGAGCTTGCAGGGGTCGGCACCGGTGAACTCCGGTACACCGCTCTTCTTGGCGTTGCGCTGGGCGTCCCGCTTCCACTTCGCTGTCTTGGACAGGGACAGTTCCTTGGGGTTGAACTGGAACGGGATGCGGTTCAGCGGCGGGCCGGGGTTGGCCGTACCGCCGTTCTTGGGTGGCTCGTGCAGCTGCAGGTACGCGTGGGTGAGTTGCGGTGGAGCCCCGCCACCCTGGCCCGGTCCCGCACCGCCCGCCGCGCTGAAGGTGACCGGCGAGGCACTCATGTCGACCACTCCCTGCGTTCAGCCATTGCGTCCACCTCATCCACCCGTACCCGGCCCGAAGAATCCGTGGTGCGCGAGTTCCAGGGTTTCGGTGGCGACCTTCGGCGTGTCCGGACTGAGCTGCGGCCCGGTCCACCGGATCGGGATGACGTCCACCAGGCCCCAACGGGCGATGACGGTGCCCTCCAGGGTGCGGGCCTCGATGGTCGCGGTCTTGCGTTTGATTCCGCCGGCCATGCTGGAGAACCAGCGCATCAGCTTGGCGCTGTCGGCGGTGATCGGTCGGGAGAGCTTGATGTTGGAGAACTTCATCCGGGTCGGCAGTTGCCAGACGTGACCGTTGTTGCCGCCCTCCTCGCGCTGCTCGACGACCACCTCGCAGCCCAGACCGTCGCAGGTGTTGAACGCACCGAGGTCCTGATCGTCGATCTTGACCACGAAGGCCACCGCGACGGCGACGTCATCCTTGGCCATCCATAACCTCCTTCTTGCTGCGGATCCGTGACGGTCGGCGAGTGTCAGTCCGGACCGTCCAGCACTCCGTGCCGCTCCCGATCCAGGCGCAGTTCGGTCTTGAGTCGGCGCAGTAGCGGGTCGAACAGTTTCTTGAGCAACTCCTCAGGCTCCATCCCGGCCGCCCCGGCCGCCGAAGTGGCCTGTCCTCCCGGAGCCGGTGGCTGCGTCGGCCCGGACACGGTCGGTGCCGGCTCCGGCTCCGGTTCCGGCACGACCGGCGGATCCGGTGGCCCGGCGGGTGGCGGATCGGGCGCTGTGGTGGGTTCGTCCAGTCGCTGCACCACGGGGGCGAGGGTCGCGCCACCCGGGCCAGCGGACGACTCCCGCAGTACGACCAGCGGCGTGCTGGTCGGGAACGGTCCCGCCAGCGACGGTGTGGTGTTCGGGACCGAACGGTTGACCGGCAACGCGGCCGACGGTGGATCGACCGGGGGCCGGACGGATCCGGTGACCGACGATCGCTGTAGGAGGACACCGCCCGCAGGATCTGACTGACTGCCCCGAGGCGACGGGAAACCGGTACCGTGGCCGGGCAGCGGGTCGACCCTGGAGACCGGCTGTGCAGGCAGGTCGAAGCCGGAGCTGGTGTGGCCGGGACCGGCCTGGGGCGAACCGGCGTGGGATGGCGGGTCGAACCCCTCGGCAGGTGCGATGACACTGTCCGAGGTGTCGGTCCGATCCCACTGCACCCGCTGTACGGTCGGTGGCAGCGGGTCGGGCAGATGTCGACTCGGGCCGTTCCGCTCGTCGTGCGGCAGGAGCTCGATCGGGCGGTCCCCGATCAGCCGGGCCACCACCAGCGGCGGAGGTGTCCAGGTCACCGACCCTGCTGGTGCGCCGCCGGTCACCGCATCGACAGATCGGGCACCGCCAGCGGCAACCGTACCCGTGGACCGGCCGCGCTCGGCTGTCGTCGTCGGGCCCAGCGGGGTAGTCGCTCCACCCGATGCCGTCGTGTTCCCAGCGGCAGTCGCGCCGAGCGGGAGGTCGACGGCACCAGATTCGGCCGACCGCTGCACCGATGGGCCGTCCCGCGTCACCGTCTCGGTGGGAGAGGTCACCGAGAACACCCCGGGCAGGTCGGCATCGCCGAGCGTAGGCGCGCTCCGGAACCCGGATGAGTCCCCCCATGACACGTCGGGCTGGTCGTACGGTGAACCGTCCGGTTGGGCCGACCCCGGGAGCGCCGGACCACCGGTCAGGGGCAGTTCGTCCGAGGTACCGACCTGAACCGGCTCCGATGCTCGCTGGTCCGGGCTGGAGATCGTCGACTCCACCAGCCGGGACAGGCTGATCTCGCTGCCCAGCAGATCGGCGGTGTCACCATCGGCTTCCGGGACCGGTATCGACCCCGACGACGAACCGGCAGGTTCCGGATCGGCGGACGCCAGGGGCGAACTGTTGCCCGGATCCGCCGGCGTGGGTTCCGTCGGGGTGGGTGCGGGTGTCGGTGTGGCCGATTCGGGAAGCGAGGAGGGCACGCCGGATGGCGGGTCGACGGATCGAGGTGGCACGGTCGGGGACGGCTGTGCGGCCGGGGAGGTTTGAACGGTCAGCGGCAGTGCCGGGGGGATGATCGGCTCGCCCAGGCCGAGCCGACGTACCGGCCGTGGAGCGTCGGCGAACGTGGGTGCTGTGCTGCGCTGCGCGGTCGGTCCGCTGCTGCCACCTGTCACACCACGGGTGGCTTCCGGCGCCGCCCGCTGTACCGGCATTGCGATTTCGGCGGGAGCCTCCGGGGATACCGGGTGTCGTGTCTGTCCGGTCGCGTTGGTGGTGGGGACAGCCGAATCCGGGACCGCACGGGACACGGTGAGCGGTGACGGCGGTGTGTCGGAGGCCGGACCGACCGAACCGGGAGCGTCGGCCGAACCGCTCTCGGCCAGATACGGCCCGGTGCTGTCCGGAACGCCGAGCGTGGGAGCGGTGGCTTCCGCCGGAGGCTCCGGTGCCGCATCCGGTGCCGACTCGTGGAAGCTCTGACCCTCGGGCTCTGGTGACTCGGCCGAGCCCGACCAGGCGGGCGTCGGTACGGACGACAGCGAGTCCGGTTGTTGGCTGACCGGCGGGTCAGGTGCGGGCCGGGGCACCGGCTCGGGCATGGCCGGCAGTGTCAGCGTCACCGGTGGGGCAGGGGCGACGGTCAACCGGCTGACGGTCAGTGGCTCGGTGGGTACCGCAGACGCGACGGCGACCGGTGGCGGCAGCCCGGCAGCGTGTCGCTGGACGGCCGGCTGCGGCCTGACCGCACCGCTGCTTGACGGAGGGATGGCCAGTGGCGGTTCGACATGTTCGCCGGCGGTCCCACCGGCGTTGTCGGTCGGCGCCGGCGGCGCCGGTACGGCCACCTCGTGCAGCAGGCCGGCCGGTTCACCCGAACCGACGGCATGTCCCAGTGGCTTCAGGAAGGACGGGTCATGCCATGCTGCCAGCGAATCGGAAAACCCTCCGGGCTGGTTCAGCAGCGGGGCGTCAGCCAGCGTTCGCTGGATGGGCGGCAGCGAGCGCCAGGCCGGTGGGGGCGGTGGAACAGTCGACGCCGGCCGGGCGACCGGTGGAGACGGGGTCGCCGGAGCCGCTGCCGGTGCGCTGTCCGCAGTGGACCGCTGCACCGACGATCGACGGCGACGCCACGGCCACATGCTTTCACCGCCCTTGGCTGATCCGGTTGTTGATGCTGGCGATCTCGGCGACGTATCGCAGCCGTTCGCTGTGTTCGAGGTCGAGGATGTCGTCCAGTGCCCAGTGGAAGTGGTAGGCGACGTACGCGACCTCGGTGTAGATCCGCTCGGCCGCGTACGTCACGATTCCCCCAGGCGCCCACCCGCGAGGTCGACCGCGAACCGGTGTTGACATTCGGGGCAGACGACGCTGGCCCGGGTGTGGCCCTCGCTGTTGATCTGCCGGTACATGTCCTGCAGGAAGGCCAGGTCGGAGGCGAACAGATCCTCGACCACACCCGGGTGCACGTCGACGATGGAGCCGATCCGGGTGATCACCCGGCTGAGCAGTACGACCGTCAGATAGGGCGGGTTCTCCCGTACCCGGTCATCGCGCAACGGCACCAGCTCGTCCCGGGCGGTGGCCAGCCGCATCACCCCGTCGCGGTGCACCGTGCCGGTACCGTCGACGTAGCCACGGGGAAGTTCGAACGGAAACTCGGTCCGCAGCGTCTGCCGCTGCGGCACGACAGCGGCATCCGGTACGGCAACACCGGTTGCGTGATCGACCGGTGGAGCCAGGGCGGACGTACGGCGCATCGGACTACTCGACTTCCATCGACTCGTACGTGATGACCAGCTTCTCCGTCAGCACGCTGGTGTCCCCGGCCTTGAGGGAACTGATTTCCAGGCTCTTCGCCCAGGCGTTGGTCAGCTTGTAGCGCTTGATCGGGAAGCCCTCGTAGTCGAAGACGATGATCGCGCCACCCTTGCGCGCCTCGCCCATCTTGCCGAATCGGCAATCCTTGATCCACCGTTCGAAGCTGTTGTCGGCGGTCAGACCCCGGGTCAGCGTCACCTCACCGGCCTTCGGCGCTCCGGGTGCCTTGCGGACGAAGAACTTGCCATCGGCGGTGTTCGACTTGTACTCGATGACGTCCTGTTCCATCTTCAGGCCGCTGACCTCGGTGATCTGCCTGATCATCACGCTGTCCACCTCCAGCCCGAACGAGTGGCCGACGGCGGAGTCGAAATCGGGGAGCGGCACGGTTACCTCCTCAACTCACTGATCAGCTATGGCCGACTGATCAGGTACTACTCGCTGACCAGGCTGGTGCCGCCGGACATCTGCGCCAGCTGGAAGATGACGAATTCGGCCGGCTTGACCGGGGCGACCCCGATCTGGCAGACCACTTGGCCGGCGTCGATGCTCTCGGCCGGATTGGTTTCCCGGTCGCACTTGACGAAGAACGCCTCGTCAGGGGTCAGCCCGAACAGGGCACCGCGACGCCACTCCATCACCAGGAAAGCGCTGATCGTACGGCGGATCCGCGCCCACAGCGCGTCGTCGTTCGGCTCGAAGACCACCCACTGGGTGCCGGCCAGAATCGACTCCTCAAGGTAGTTGAACAGCCGCCGCACGTTGAGGTAGCGCCAGGCCGGGTCGGAGGAGAGGGTGCGGGCGCCCCAGACCAGGATCCCCCGACCCGGGAAGGACCGGAGGCAGTTGACCCCGAGCGGGTTCAGCAGCTCCTGCTCACCTCTGGTGAGCTGGGTCTCGAGGGCCACCGCGCCACGGATCGTCTCGTTGGCCGGAGCCTTGTGCACCCCACGCGCGTTGTCGTTGCGTGCCCAGATGCCAGCGAGGTGCCCAGACGGCGGCACGAACCGGTTGGTGCCGGAGGCCGGGTCGAAGATCTTGACCCAGGGGTAGTAGAGGGCGGCGTACTTGGAGTCGTACCCAGCCTGGTCGGTGCGCCATTCCTTGACCTGCTGCGGCGACAGACCCGGCGGCGGATCGAGGATCGCCATCCGGTCGCCCATCAGCTCACAGTGCGCGATCATCGCGGTCTGTACGGCCTTGACCGACTCCAGGTCGATCGCACCGCGCTGGTACGCCCCCATCAGGTCGGGCACCGCGACCATCGTGACCTCGTCGATGGCCTCCAGTCCGCCGAAGCCGGTCCGCTCGGCGGCGTCGCCGACGTACTCCTCCGGGGCGACCTCGGTGGGCGCGGCCGAAGCCGGTGCGGGTGCGGTGAGTGCCACTTCGCCACCACCGGGCCGGGTGAGCTGCGCCGCCGGTACCGTCTCCTCGAGAGTGATCAGCTTGGACTTCTCCCGGACTGCGGTGACGACGTTCTCCTTGCCGCGCTTGGTGGTCACCCCCTCGAAGGTCTCCGCCACCTTGCCGTCGCGCTTGACCAGCAGGGTGAACCGGTCCTCGGGAGCGCCCTCAGGTGCGTCGGTGACCTCGACGGTCAGGTTGTCCGGGGTGCCACCGCTGGGCAGTTCCCGAGCGGTCACCCGGTAGGAGCCGAGGGCTGCGCTGGGGCCGGGGCCGATGGCACCCGGTGCGTCGCCCCCGGCGCCGTTGGCGCGATCGCCACCGACCCGTACGACGTAGCAGGCACCGCCACCGTTGAGGAAGAATCCGTAGACCGCGTGGCCGAGATAGCAGTCCGGCACGAACTCGCCGAAGACCTGCGAGTACTGGCTCCAGTTGGTCACCAGCGTCGGGGTGTTGAACGGGCCTTGCGCGGCGAAGCCGACGAAGGCAGCCACCGCGGTACCCACGCCTTCGATGGGCCGGGAGCCGGACTCCACCTCTTCGACGTACACGCCCGGCGCCAGATAGTTGGGCATCACGCCTCCTCGTGAAGGGAATGAGAAGAGCGTCGCTCGCCCGAGCGTCAGCGGACACGGCCGACGGGCCGCATGATCGGGAAGCCTTCGGTGTCCTTTGAGGCAACGGTCCTTTGAGGCAACGCCGGGCCGGGCCCGTCCGTCGCCGGGCTCTCCCCGGCCTCGCTCAGCAGGCCGGGGAGAGAGCGTCAGCGTCCGAGATCGCCGAAGACCCGCTCCCGGGTGTCCAGGAACACCTCCACCGTCCGGCCGCCGTACTGCCATGGCCATTCGGTCACCAGATCGCCGATGGCGTCGAACTGCTCGGCGGCTGCGGCCAACTCGCCGCTGTAGGCAAAGGTCATCGCGAAGGCGTTGTGCAGCGTCGGCCAGCGCGGACGGCGGACATACTCGGGGTGCAGGATCGAACGGTTCGCGGCGGCGACGAGCTCGGCTCTGATTTCCGCAGAACGGATGTACTCGTCGTCCTCGTCCCGGGGCAGGTCCAGCCAGTGCTCCACATGTGCGGCGGCGGTCAGTTGCCCGAGTGGCGAGCCGGCCGGCATGGCCTCCAGGGTCTCGGCGGCGAAGCGGTGCATCTCCTCGTGCGAGCCGCCCCACTTGCGGCAGAGTTGCTGCAACATCTGCTCATGCGCCTCGACGTGCCACGGGTGACGCTTGCGGGCCTCCTCGAAGCGCCGGCGGGTCTCCTCGACACCGAGCTGACGTCCGCGCCCGAGGATGACCAGGAACGACCACGGGGTGGCGCTGTCCGCATCACGCTCGGTCACCTCGTCCAGGCAGTCCTCGGCCAGCTTGAGCCGCTTGAAGAAAATCTTGAATGCCTCGCGGCTGACGGTGTTCGCACGCCCACCGCCGCGGGCCTCCCAGGCCCAGTCGATCGCATGCGCCCCCTTGACCAGCAGCGGGAGGGCCGAGCGCGGCTCGGCCGCGACCCAGTCGTCGATCCAGTTCTCCACCCCGCCGGCCCAGGCCACCCGGTGCACATAGAAGGTGTGGTCGTCCGGATCCTCCACAGCGGAGAGAAGCTCGGCGATGGTGCGCCAGTCGCCGGCTCCGGACGCGGCGATGAGCCGCTTCGCGGTCTCGTCGCCCATCGCCGGATCGATGGTCAGGCTCGGTACGTTCGCGGCACCCGGGGGCTTCCTGCGTCGGAACGGCCACATTCTCGGCACTCCCTGATCACGTATTGGTTGCGGGAACTATCCGCGGTTGTGTAATCCGATCGTGGACAGTACCGTCCCTGAACCGTGCCGGATCTTGGCACCGGTGTTCATTGTGGAGGATTCGATGGCGGTCGTGCGGGCCTTCATCTCGGTCGTCATGCTGGCCGGGTTCTACATTCTTGCGTTGCTCCAGTTCGTGGTCGGGCTCGGCCTGGTGGTCTGGGCCGGTACGTTCCTGCCCGGTGCCCTGGTGGCGAAGGTCGGCATCGCGGTCTTCCTGGCGACTGTCTGGGCGGTCGGCTACGGCACCTGGAAGGCGATCCGTACCAGGTCCCCGGAACCGCACGGGCTACCACTGGACCGGGCCACGGCACCGCAGCTGTGGGCCACGGTCGACGAGTTGGCGGTGGCGGTCGGTACCCGGGCACCGGACGAGATCTACCTGGTACCGGAAGTCAATGCCGCGGTGGAGGAGCGGTCCCGGCTGATGGGCCTGCTGCCCGGCCGGCGATACATGTACATCGGCATTCCGCTGGTGCAGTCGTTCACCGTCGCGCAGCTGCGGTCGGTGCTCGCGCACGAGCTGGGGCACTATTCCGGTAGGCACACCCGCTTCGCCGGTGTCGCCTATCGCGGCCGGCTGGCGCTGGCCCGTACCATCAGCCACATCGGCGACCGCAACCTCGCCGGCTGGATCTTCCGAGGCTACGGCCGGTTGTACGTGATCGTGCACAACAGTGTCAGCCAGCGCCAGGAGCTGGAGGCGGACCGGGCGTCGGTGCAGCTCGCCGGTCGCGACGCCGCCGCGAGCGCGCTGCGCGAGGTCAAGGTCATCGCCGCCGCCTTCAACTTCTACATGAGCCGGTACGTCGCCGGTGGCCTGGAGGCCGGGTACGTGCCGAACGACCTCTTCGGTGGTTTCGGCGAGCTACTCAGGGCCCGAGCGGAGGAGCTCGCCGAGCTGCGCACGACCGAGCCGGACGAGGAAAAGTCGGTCTGGGACACCCACCCGCCGCTCGGTGTGCGCCTGGCCGCCATCGCGGCGGCCCCGGAGTCGACGGTCGAGGTCGACCAGCGCGACGCTGGGGTGCTGATTCCGGACCTGCCACGGGCCGGTCTCGCGCTACAGGGGCGGGTGCTGGACATGGCCGGGCGGACCGTCCTGCCGTGGGAGGAGTTCACCAACGCTGCCATCACCGCCGGTCTACAGGAGAGGATGGACGGCCTGCTGCGGCACATCTCCCGGGCGTCGGGCCAGCCGGTCCCGCACGTCGGGGTGGTGCTGGACCTCCTGGAAGCCGGTCGGCTCGACGACATCGCCCCGACGCTCTACCCGGACGCCACGAAGCGTGAGGCCCGCAAGAAGTTCGCCGAACCGCTGTCGGCGCTGCTCACCCTGGCAGCACTACGCTGTGGCGCGGCCCGCTGGCAGCACTCCTGGTCGGTCCCGGCCCGGCTGGTCGACCGTGACGGTACGGAGTTCGACGTCACCGAACTGGCCGAACTCGCCCTCGACCCACAGACCGTCCAGAAGGCGCGGGCCGAACTGGCCGAGCGCGGCATCGAGGTCGCCGCCGCCACACACGTGCAGCAGCGGGTCACCACCGACAAGGCCACCGTCTACGCCGGCATCGCCAACGCGAAGGTCGACAACCAGGCGATGGACGTTGCCGTGCTCAGCCATGGACTGCTGCTCCTGCCCGACCTCGGCCGCCTCAAGAAGAACCAGGGCGTGGCGCGGATGAAGAATCTCGTCGAGTCGGGCGATCCGGCGATGGTGGCGGGCACCGAGGGCGCGCGCTTCATCCCGTACGAGGAGATCACCGGGATGGAGCACAAGTCAGGGTTCACGGTGCGGTACCGGATCGCGCTGCACAGCGGCGAAACGCTGGAGTTGACCTGGGGCGTGCAGAGCGAGGAGGTCAACGACGGCGGAAAGGTGCTGGAGAAGGCGCTGCGTTCGGTCACCGAGGACTGAGCGTTGCCCCCCGAGCGTCAGCGGACACGACCCACGGGACGCTTGATCGGGACGCGTTCGGTGCCTGAACTTACCCAGCCGGCAGTCGGCGAGAGAAGCAGGATCTATTCGGCCAGCTCCGGGTCCGAGTTCAGAGTGTCCAGCATGGCCTGTGCATCGGCACGAAGTGCCGGCACCGGGTCGGACTCGGCCATGTCAGCCAGTAGCTTGTGTACTGCAGGCCAGGTGGGCAGATACGCGCTGCTGAGAACCACCGATTCGCGGACCTCGGCGGCTTCGTCCTGCGCGGCAGCACGAAGCGTCGCGAGGCTGGCCGGCTCCTGGACGGCAGGTGCGGAAAGGGCGAGGATGCGTACCAGCTGTGCTCGGAGCTGCGAATCTGACGGATTGCGTGCGGCTTCGATTGCCTCGGCGGTGGACCAGATGTGGAGCTGGCCGTCTAGTTCCTTGAGTACCGTGTCACGATCGGCCGGTTCGAGTAGTAAATAGGAGAGTCCGATGAACGGATCCTCCACGAAGTGGACCTCGCGTCGCTGGCCCCGGGTGCCCCATGCCTCTTCGAACGGCTCGTCCGGCTCGTCGCTGCCGAAACCGCGGATCGTCCAGCCCACGATGCTGGCGACTCGACGGAACTCGTGACGTGTCACGTCAGGGTCGAGTACCAACTTGCTCAGGTCCTGTGGCACGTCGTGATCCTCGCTGTCCTGTTGCGACTAATTCAAGATCCCATGGAACCGTAGGATCCAGTCCTTCATCATACGCTTGGCGTTGGCCGGACTGTCGACGATCATGCCCCGCTTGTTGTTCAAGAAAACGCTAGCCCAGCGCCAGACAATCTGCTTTTCGCGTTCGAGTATCTCGCGGTTGTCGTCATCGGTGCCGAGTTGGTTCATTGCCGCAGCAGCGCCACGCATCGATGCGGGGTACTCTCCGCCGGTGTGGACGTTGTCGGACTTCGATGCAGGTGCGTGGAACATCTTGAATGCATCGTCGACCGACATGTGGCCCTGTTGGATGAGGGCAATGGTCATTGGTGCAAGTGCTGCATTCTGTTCGCCGCGATGTGTCTCCCTGGCGAACATCAGGAGCGACAGCTGTGCCAGTATCTGCTGATCCTGTGTATTGACTCCGGCAGGCATCCGTCCGGTCTGTGCGATCTGTTGCAGTGCCAGGCCGATCTGCACGTCGCTCAGGTTGCTCGGTAGTCGATTTGGCAGGGTGTGGTAGTGGCCGACCCCGGGGCCATTCGGGTTCTGTACCTTCACCGAGCCTCTTGCTTGGCGGTCGGAGACTCGAACCTGACCAGGGCTAGGTGTGCGGCCCGTCCGCCTCCTGAAAGCCTTGATGAAGTTGGTTACTCCACCATGCCACTCCTGCACTTCGATGCTTACGTTGGAAACGGTGTACAACTGCTTGTTTCTCGGGATGGCGCCACCACGATTGTGGAAGAACTTGGCCAGGCCCAGGAAGCCGCCCCTTCCTGGAACCGCTAGTTGAGCGTCTGGGTCACGCGATCTGAGCTTCGCCATCTGTCGGGCGTGTGACTTTGCCACGGGATCATTGAGAACCTCACGAGACACATCGACGGCGATCTCGCGTAGCTGTTCCATGCCGAGTTTGACGACGTTGCCAGCCTCGCCCTCCGGGTTGACCTTCGCCCACACTGCGACATTGCCGTTCTCACCACGGATCTGTAGCGAGGAGAGGCGATGTTGGATGCGCCAGCTTGTCAGTTTCGCGCGGAAGGCGAGGCCCGATGGTCCGGCTGCAGCCGCATCCTGGATCTTCGGGCGAAGTGCCAGGATCGCCTTCTGAAGTCGATCGTCCTTCTCCTGCTGACGCCGCTGACTCTTGGCCCGATTGTCGCGTGGCTCGCCTCTGCCCGTCTTCCTGCCATCCGTGGCCGGCCTCCGCCCGAATCTGTCTCTGACCTTCCCGGCACGAACCTTGAGTTTGGTCCAGAGTTTCTTTCCGATTGCGACGATCTTGTCGACGATCCAGTCGACTGCTTTGCGTACTGGTTTGGTGAGGGTTTGGAAGAAGGACTTGACTTTGTTGGCGATGCCGCCGATGCCGAGGATGGCGGCGAGTGCGCCGATGAGGACGGGGATGGATTTGGCGAGGGCGTTCTCGATGAGGGTGGGGACGCCGCCGGTGCCGCCTTTGGCGATGGCGATGACAGCGTCGAGTACGGCGTTGACGAATTCGATGATCTGGGCGCCGCGTTCGATGATGAACGTGACGATGTCGATGATCATTTTGCAGGCTTTGATGAAGGCGCTGGCGGGGTTGAGCAGGCTGATGATCCAGGTGATGCCGGCGATCAGGACGGTGGGGATCAGGTATTCGCTGATCTTGCCGAGGAGGTTGCCTTTCAGGTCGCCGACCTGCTGGCTGATCTCGTCGGTGACCCCGGCGACGCCTTGGGATTGGAGTT
>NZ_JBHTMP010000042.1:0-64775 GCF_042679305.1 Micromonospora sonneratiae
TGATCTGGTGGCCGAGCACTGGAACAACAGCTGACCCGGCCCGACCGGCCAACAGCTGACATACGAAGTGACGTGAACGGCCGGTGGCCGGGACCCTCAAGTCAGGGCCCCGGCCACCGGCCGTTTGCTGTCTTCCGAACGGTACGCCGACAGGCCATCACCGGGATGACGGTGGCAGTCGACCTCTCACACCCGGGTGGCCAGCACCAGGTGGTCCGCGTCGGAGCGGGTCAGCAGGTGCTGCTCCGGGTCGGTGAACCCGGCGGCGGCCAGGAGTTTCGCCAGATCTTCGAACCGGTAGGCCCGGCCGCCCTGGGTGTGGAACAGGTTGAGGCTGAACGCGCGGACGAACGAGTCGGCCACGCCCGGTGGCCGCTGCGGCACCTCCGCCAGTGGCTCGAGCAGGGCGACCCGGCCACCGGGACGCAACGCACCGGCCACGCGATCCAGCAGGCCGGCCAACTGCCGCTCGTCGTACCCGTGCACGATGTTGAACAGCAGTACCAGGTCGTACCCGGTTTCGAGATCTGCGGTGAGTAGGTCTCCCGGTCGTAGCTCGATCCGGTCGTCGAGGCCCGCCTCGGTGACGGCGGCCTCGCCCTGGGCCAGGGCACCGGGCAGGTCGACGACGGTGCCACGCAGTTGCGGATACGCGTTGCAGAAGGCGATCGTGTAGCCGCCGTGCCCACCGCCGAGGTCGAGCAGCCTTCCCTCCGAGCCCGGTGCCGGCACCAGGGACACGATCTCCTCGGCCAGCCAGCCGGAGAGACGACGCAGCATCGTCTGGAAGTCGGCGAGGGTGTCGGGCCGCTTCTCCAGCCAGGCATAGAAGTCGACGGTCGGACCGCCCTGCCGTACCGATGTCTCCAGGTCCCCCCAGAGTTCGGTGACGACGGTGCCCCAGAAGGACAGGACCGGCACGAAACTGCCCGGCGCATCGCGCAGCAGCCAACGTGCGGTGTTGGCGCTGTTGGCGTACTCGGCACCGGTCCTGGTCAGGTAGTTGAAGCCGACCAGGGCGTCGGCCAACAGCCGCAGGCCGGTCGGATCGGTGCCGGTCCGTTCCGCCAGCGCCGACACCGACAGCGGACCGGTGGCCAGCGCCTCGAAGACGCCGAGCCGGAGCCCCGCGACAGCGGTACGGAAGGACAACGCGTTCAGCATGTCCAGGTGTGCGGCGGGAGCCTGGTCGGTGTCGATGAACTGTCGCGCCTCTTCGGGCGGCAACGGCACCGGCATGGGCGTCTCCTCTTCTATCGGTACGACGGGAAGCAGCGGTTGGAACGATCAGCCGTGTACCGGCTCGGCGGCAGGTTTGTCCCCCTGGGAGTCGACGCCCTTGTCCCCCGAGGAGTCGCCCCCCGTGTCGGCGGTCCTGTCGTCCGGGGACTCGGATGCGGACCCGGGAGAGGGGGTGGCCGGTGCCGCCGGTAGGGCGTCCGGCAACAGGTCGACCTGACGCAGCGGCCGACGCGTCCAGCCGAACGCCACGATCAGCACCATCAGGGTGCCGGTCAGGGCGAAGACCAGGGCGGTACCCCGCCCGTCCCCGGTGCCGATGACCCGGCCGACACTGCCAGCCAACGCCCCGTCCGGTTGCATCAGGGGCTCGAAGACGCCGTCGGCCAGCGGGCCAGCCAGCAGGTAGGCCAGCGGAATGCTCGAATCACCGATCACCCGGGCCGCGGCCAGTACCCGTCCCAGCACCGTCGGGTCGGTCTTCGTCTGGACCAGGGTCATCGCCGAACTGTTGACGACCGGCAGGGTGAAAAGGAACAGCGGTGCGACCACACCGATCAGCCACGGCGACGGTGCCAGTGAGTGGAGCACCAGTGCGACGCCGCCGAGCGCCAGGCCAAGGAAGATCGCGTGCACCTTCCGGGCCGGACCGCCCCAGGCACCCATTACCATGCTGCCGGCGAACAGCCCGGCACCTCCGGCGAACATCAGCACACCCAGCGTGTCCGCCGAGGAGAACGACAGGATCAACGGCTGTACCAGGACACCGGCGATGCCGAACAGGAAGTTGTACGCGCCGAAGAGCACCATCAGGTTGAACAGACCACGCTGTCGACGCAGGTAGTGCCATCCGGCGGTGGCCTGCCGGAGCACCGGCTGACGTTGCCGGGCACCGGCCGGCCGGGTCACCTCGGCGGGTAGGCGTACCAGCAGTAGCGTCAGTGACGCGACGGTGAAGGTGGCCAGGTCGACCACCATCACCCCGCCGACGCCGATGGTGACCACCAGCGTTCCGGCCAGCAGGGGAGCGGCGATCTGTACCGCCCGGGAGACCTGCATCAGTCCGTTGAACCGGGCCAGGTGCTGTTTGCCCACCAGCGCCGGGGTCATCGACTGGTAGCTGACCTGGTGCACGGTCGAGCACGATGCGCTCAAAGCGGTGGCCAGGTAGATGTGCCAGACGGCGAGGTTGTCGCCGGCCACCAGCAGGGCGAGCGCGGCGGTGCCGATCGCCGCGCCGAGGTCGCTGAGCAGCATCAGCCGTCGGCGGTCCCAGCGGTCCGCGAACACCCCGGCCAGCGGTGCGATCAACACAGCCGGCAGCGTGTTGGCCAGGAAGATCAACGAGAACTGGGTGACCGACCCGGTCTTCTGGTAGACCCAGACCCCGAGCACAAAGCCGGTCAGGCTGGAACCGATCAGGGAGACCAGTTGGCCGAGCCAGACGGTGAACAGCAGGCGTATGTTGACCCGGTCAGTCATCAGTTCTCCCCGTAGCGTCGATGGTGCCGGCCACGGTCCGGACCGGAGGTTCGAGGAAACCGGCGCGTACGTACCACGCCAGGTAGGAGTGGACCAGCGCCGTGTCCGCCGGCGGGCAGATGATGCCCGCCGACGACAGCGCCGCTTCGGTCGCCGAACAGTCGAAGTACGGCTGGGTACGCTCCGGCACGCCTGCGCCGAACAGCGGGGTGAACGGTGCCAGCGCCACGTCGGGCCGGTCCAGCAGGGCGGCCCGCCAACGGTCGTACGGCAGCAGCGTCACCGGGTAGCCGTAGTCGGTCAGCGCCCCGGCCAGGTCGGGGAAGGAGATGGTCGCGTTGTTGTAGAAGTGGAAGTCCTGCCCCCACCGGTCGGGTTCCCGGGACAGGTGCCCGATCCCGGCGGCGACGTAGTCGACCGGTGCCAGGTCGGCGGGGTCATCCCGGATGTCGGGGGCCGCGCCGAGTTGGACGAACGTCTTGAGTAGCCGGCTGAAGTAGTCGTCGGCGTTGCCCACCCCGGTGCCGGCGTGCCCGGTGATCCGGGCCGGCCGGTAGATGCTGACCGGCAGACCGCGTTCCCGGGCCGCGCGGACCAGGGCGTCCGAGGCCCACTTGGTGGCGTTGTAGCCGTCACCGAGGCCGGTGCAGTCGTCGGGACGGTCGCTCTCGCGTACCACCCCGTTGCGGCGGTCGGGCGTGAGGAAGACGCCGAGGGTGGACACCAGGTGCAGGGCGCTGGGCCGACCGGATCCGGCCAGCCGGAGCACCTCGAGCGTGCCGGAGACGTTGGCCGGACGCAGCCGCTCGTACGAGTAGAGGAAGTTGACCAGCCCGCCGTTGTGCAGCACGGTGTCGACCGTGTCGGCCAGGGCGTCGAAGTCGCGGCGGCTCAGGCCCAGCAACGGCTCGCCGAGGTCGCCCGGTATTCCGACCAGCCGGTCGGCGTACCCGTCACGCCACAGTCCGTACCGGATCAGGTTCTCCCGGACCCGGACGGCGGCGGCGTCGGGGGTGCCGGCGCGGACCAGGCAGTGCAGCTCGGCCGTGCTGTTGTCGAGCCAGTCAGCCAGCAGATGGGCACCGAGGAAGCCGGTGGCCCCGGTGATCAGCACCGCCTCCGGTGCCCGGGCGGGGGGCTGTGCCGGCAGGTCGGCGCAGACATCGTCGGGCAGTTCGGCGTCGGCGCGGATCGTCGACGGTGCCGTGCGGCCGGCTCCGGTACGGGCCGGCCCGGAGGCTGCCGCGTCGATCAGGGCGGCCATGCCGGCCAGGTCCGCCGCTTCGAGCAGGTCCCGCAGCGGCACACCGACGCCGAGCGTGGCGGTGATCCGGGCAGCCAGCGGCCCGGCCAGCAGGGAGTGGCCGCCGAGGTCGAAGAAACTGTCCCGGACCCCGATCGACTCGACCCGGCGGTCGTCGGACCCGTCGGCCCCGGGTCGGCCGGAGCTGAGCAACTTCGCCCAGATGGCGGCGAGTGCGCGTTCGGTGTCGGTGCTCGGCGGCTGATGGTCGCCTCGACCGTCCTCGGGTGGGGGCAGGGCCGCCTGGTCGAGCTTGCCGTGCGAGTTGAGCGGCAACTCGGGCAGGACAGCGAACCCGCTGGGCACCAGATAGTCGGGCAGCCGCTGACGCAGCCCGGACCGGATCACCGCCACGCTGGGCGGCTCAGCGCCAGCCGGTACGAGATAGGCGACCAGGCGGGGGCCGTGCCCGTCGTCGCGTACGACCACCGCGGCCTGGGCCACCCCCGGCTGCGCGGCGCAGGCGGCCTCGACCTCGCCCACCTCGATCCGGTGTCCACGGATCTTCACCTGCCGGTCGGTACGGCCGAGGAACTCCAGGGTTCCGTCGGGGCGGTGCCGGGCCAGGTCGCCGGTGCGGTAGAGCCGTGCTCCGGGCGGACCGAACGGGTCGGGCACGAACCGTTGCGCGGTCAGGCCGGGGGAGTTCAGATAGCCCCGGGCCGGCGCGGTGCCGCCGATGTAGACCTCACCGCCGACCCCCACCGGAACCGGACGCAGCTTCCCGTCGAGCAGGTGGACCCGCACGTTGGGTACGGGCCGCCCGATGGGCAGGTGGGTCACGCCGGGTAGTTCCGTGGCGTCGAGCGTGGCGAAGGTCGTGGCACAGACCGTCGCCTCGGTGGGGCCGTAGTGGTTGAACACCCGTACCCGACCCCCGGTGATCCGGGCCCAGTCCCGTACGGCCGAGGTCGGGGCGGCCTCCCCGCCGATCATCATGACCCGTAGCGGACTTTCCGGCGGGGGTGGCGCGTCGACCAGGTCGGCCACCCAGCGGATCCACAACGCGGCCGGCGCGTCCACCAGGGTGATCTGTCGCTCGGCGCAGAGCGCCAGCAGACCCGGCCCGGTCAACTCGGCCGGACGTCGGTGCACCACCAGCGCCGCGCCGCTGGCCAGCGCCGGGAAGATGTCACCGACGGAGGCGTCGAAGCTGAGCGGGGGCAGCATCAGCAACCGGTCCCCGGGGCCGATGCCGTGCAGGTCGGCGAAGGCCAGCGCGAGGTTGACGGCGGTCCGGTGACTGACCATCACCCCCTTCGGGGTGCCGGTCGACCCGGAGGTGTAGATGACGTACGCCAACTGGTCCGGGTGACCTGCCGCTGCCCGTCCCGGATGCTCGTCGGCCGACTCGGGCGGGGTCGTCCGGTCGACCACCAGCAGGGTGCCCGGGTAGTCGGCGAACCGGTCCGCCTCCGCAGCCGCGACGAGGGTGACCGGGGCCGCGGCATCGTGCAGCAGGGACAGTAGTCGGGCCGGTGGGTGGGTCGGGTCCAACGGCAGGTATGCCCCGCCGGCCCTGAGCACCCCGAGGATGCCGACGATCGCGGCCGGACCGGCCGGTACGGCCAGGCCGACGGGAACGTCCGGGCCCACCCCGGCAGCCAGCAGCCGACGCGCCAGCGCCTCGGCCCGCCGGTCCAGTTCGCCGTACGACAGCACCTCCTCGCCATCGATGACGGCGGGCGCGTCGGGGTCGGCGATAGCCCGGGCCCGGACCAGCTCGTGTAACGTGTCGACGACCGGGTAGTCCCGTGCGGTGGCGTTCCAGTCGGCCAGCTCCCGCCGTCCGGCCGTACCCAGCAGGTCCAGCTCGGACAGGCGCTGCCCGGGGGCGGTGGTGAGCGCCTGGAGGACCAGGGTGAACCGGTCGAAGAAGCGACCGATGGTGGACCGGTCGAACAGGTCGGTGTTGTAGTCCACCACGGCGGTCAGGGCCGGGGCGGACTCGAAGACGACCAGGGTGAGATCCAGCCGGGAGGTTTCCCGGGCGATACCGACCGGGCGGGTCGTCAGCCCGCTCGACCACTCCCGGGTGCCCCCGGCCGGGTTGACGACACACATCGTCTGGAACAGCGGGTTGCGGCTCGGGTCGCGGACCAGGTCGGCCTGCTGCACCATCTGGTCCAGGGGCAGGTCGGCGTGCTCGAGCGAGTCGAGGCAGACGCCCTTGACCCGGTCCAGCACCTCGGCCAGCGTGGGATCACCGGACAGATCGGTACGCAGCGGGAGGCTGTTCACCATCAGCCCGACGACCGACTGGAGTTCGGGCCGGGACCGGGTCGAGACCGGTGATCCGACGCAGATGTCGTCCTGGCCGGTCCAGCGGCTGAGCACCACCTGGAAGGCGGCCAGGACGATCATGAACCGGGTACACCGGGTCCGCTGGGCGAGTTCGTCGAGGGCGGTGGTCAGCTCGTCGCCGATCGAGAACTGGGCGGTCGAGCCGGCGAACGTCTGTACCGGCGGTCGGGGCCGGTCGGTGGGCAGGTCGAGCACGCCCGACGCACCGGCGAGTTGCCCGGCCCAGAACCCGCGTTGCCGGTCGGCCGCCCCGTCGTCGAACGCCGTCCGCTGCCACACCACGTAGTCGGGATACTGCACCGGCGGTGGAGCCACCGCCGGACCACCGCCGACGATGTGCTGGTATCCGGTGAGGATCTCGTTCAGGACGATGCTCACCGACCGCTCGTCGGCGATGATGTGGTGTACGGCCAGCGACAACAGATGTTTGTCGGCTCCGAGCCGGGCCAGCGAAACCCGGAGCAGTGGTGCCCGCTCCAGGTCGAAACCGGTCTCTCCCATCGTCCTGGCCAGCGCCAGCGCCGAAGCCTCAGGGTCGACACCTGCGGTGGCCTGCCCGGCCAGGTCGACGAGGGAGACCTCGACCCGGGCCAGTGGATCGTCCACGGCCAGCACCGACTGTTCCGGCCGGCCGTCGTCGGCCACGAACGTGGTGCGCAGCGCCTCGTGCCGGGCCACCACCGCGTTGATCGACGATTGCAGCGCGACCGGGTCGAGTGTGCCGTACAGCCAGGCGTGGTTGGCCATCACATAGGCTGAGCTGCCCGGATCCAGCCGGTCGAGGAACCACATTCCCTCCTGTAGCGGGGACAGTGGTATCCGGCTGCCCGGCACCCGCCGGGGAATGCCGGTCGGCTGTTGCGCCGATGGCACCCCGCGACGTCGTAGCAGTTCCCGGATCATCCGCTCGCGGTCGGCAGCGCCCACCTCGATCGAGCCCGTCACGAATGTGTTCCCTTTCGTTCTCGGGTACGGCTACTCGCCCAACAGGGCACGTAGCTGCTCAGTCGACATGCCCGCCAGGTCCTGTCGCAGTTCGGCGACGCCCGCCACATGTCCCGGGGCGGGCTCGCGGGCGGTCAGTGCCTCCGCCATGGCGGCGACGGTCGGTGCCTCGAACAGCACCCGGATCGGCAGGCTCATCTCGAACGTCGTACCGATGCGGCTCAACGCCTGGGTGGCCAGCAGCGAGTGACCACCCAGATGGAAGAAGTCGTCGTACGCACCGACCGAGTCGACGCCCAGTACCTCCTGCCAGATGTCGGCCAGGACGTGTTCCACCGCGTTGCGTGGTGCGATCCGTTCCGTGCCGATGCCGTCCCGCCAGTCCGGTGCCGGCAGCGCCCCCCGGTCGGTCTTGCCGTTGGCGTTGACCGGCAGCGCGGCGAGCGTGACCAGGGTCGCCGGCACCATGTAGCCCGGCAGTCGGGTGGCCAGCCAGGGACGTAGCAGACCCCACAGGTCACCGGTGGTCCCGTCGTCCGACACCGGCACCACGTACGCGACCAGCCGGACGTCGTCCGATCCGGCCGTCCACGTGCTGACCACCGCGTCGGCGACCAGTTCGTGTCCGCGGAGCAGTTCCTCGATCTCGCCCAGCTCGATGCGGAAGCCGCGTACCTTGACCTGGTGGTCGGTCCGGCCGAGGAACTCCAGCCGTCCGTCGGCCCGCTGCCGGGCCAGGTCACCGGTGGCATACAGCCGGGCCCCCGGCCGTCCGGTGAACGGGTCCGGCAGGAACCGGGACGCGGTCAGGCCGGGGCGACCGTGGTAGCCCCGGACGACGCCGAGCCCACCGATGTGCACCTCACCCACCACACCCACCGGTACCGGCTGACCGGCCCGGTCCAGCACGTACAGCTCGGTGTTGGCGATGGGTTCGCCCAGGTCGATCGGGGCCGGTGCGGGGAGCACCGGCGTGGCCGCCGACCACACGGTCGTCTCGGTCGGGCCGTAGCAGTTCCACAGGGTCGAGCCGTCGCTGATCAGGGCGTCGGCCAGGTCCCGGGCGAGTGCCTCGCCGCCGCACATCCGTACCCGTAGACCCGCCGGCACCCCGCCGGAGGCCAGCAGCAGCCGCCAGGTGGCCGGGGTGGCCTGCATCGCGGTGATGCCGTCGTCGATCAGCCGTTGCCGTAGCAGGGCACCGTCACCGACCTCGTCGGTCGCCACGATCGTCAGCGGGGTACCGCTGACCAGCGGCACCAGCAGCTCGAGTACGGAGATGTCGAAGGAGAGCGTGGTGACCGCCGCGAACCGGTCGTCGGAGGCCAACCCGAGATCGTCGTGGAACGAGGCGACCAGGTTGACCAGGCAGCGGTGTGGCACCACCACCCCCTTGGGCCGTCCGGTCGAACCCGAGGTGTAGATCAGGTAGGCCAGCGACTCCGGGTGGATCGACACGGCGGGTGGCTCGACCGGAGCGGCGGCCAACTCGGCACCGTCGTCGTCCAGGCAGACCACCACGGGTACGGCGTCGAGCAGGCCACCCAGCCGGTCCCGGACCGAGCGCTGGGTGACCAGCACCCGGGTGCCGGAGTCGGCCAACATGTAGCGCAGCCGCTCCTCGGGCAGGGCCGGGTCCAGCGGCAGGTAGCCGGCTCCGGCCCGCCAGGTGCCGAGCACACCGACGACCAGACCGACGCCGCGATCCAGACAGAGGGCGACCGGGGTGTCCGGTCGGACGCCCCGGGAGCGCAGCAGGTGCGCCAGTTGGCTGCTCCGCGCGGTCAGCGTGGCCAGGTCGGCCGTACCGTCGGGGCCGGTGACGGCCGCCGGCCCGCTGCCGGCCGTCGGGTCGGACCCCGCCGGTAGTAGTTCGAGCACCGAGGCCACCGGTGGCAGATCCCGGCCGGTGTCGTTCCAGTCCACCACCGAGCGCCAGCGCTCCACCCCGCTCAGCAGGGGGATCTCGGCCACCCGACGGTCCGGGTCGGTGACCGCGGCGTCCAACAGGGCGGTCAGGTGACGACCGAACCGTGCGACGGTCTCCGCTTCGAACAGGGCGGTGTCGTACTCCACCGCCAACCGCACGCCGCCGGCCGAGGTCAGCTCACCGACCAGGGTCAGGTCGAACTTGGCCGTACCGCTGTCCACCGCCAACGAGGTGAGTGCGGCGCCGGGCAGGTTCAGGTCGCCGGTGGGGGCGTTCTGCAGGATGAGCTGGGCCTGGAAGATCGGGGCGTGGCCCAGGCTGCGTTCCGGTTGCAGCTCCTCCACCAACTTCTCGAACGGCACCTCACCGTTGGCCAGGCCGCCCAGGGTCGCCTCCCGGGCCCGGTCGACCAGGTCCCGGAAGGTCGGCAGCCCGTCCAGGGAGACCCGAAGGGCCAGGGTGTTGACGAAGAAGCCGATCAGCGGTTCCAGGTCGGCGTGGTTCCGACCGGCCACCGGGCTGCCCACCACCACGTCGTCCTGCCCGCTGTAGCGCGACAGCAGCGCGGTGAAGCCAGCCAACAGGGTCATGAACATCGTGACCCCGGTGTCCTGGTTGAACTGGTGGACCCGACGGGCCAGCGGAGCGGGCAGGTCGAAGTAGTGCACCGCACCCTGGTAGGACTGGGTGGCCGGCCGGGGACGGTCGGTGGGCAGGGTGAGCAGGGCGGGAGCGCCCCGCAGATGGTCGAGCCAGTAGTCCAGCTGCCGGCGCAGGGTGTCACCGCCCAGCCGCTCCCGTTGCCACACGGCGAAGTCGCCGTACTGGGCCGGGAGCGCCGGCAGCTCCGGTGTCCGGCCCTCCGCCAGGGCACCGTACGCCACGGTCAGCTCCCGGAACAGGACGCCCAGCGACCATGCGTCGGAGATGATGTGGTGCAGGCACATCGACAGGTAGTGGTCGTCGTCGGCGACCCGGACCACCGTTGCGCGGAACAGCGGGCCGGCGCTCAGGTCGAACGGCTCCCGGGCCGCTTCCCACACCAGCCGGACAGCCTCGTCCTCGCGACGGTCGGCTGGCGTCGCGCTCAGGTCGACGACCTCCAGCTTGAAGTCCTCGACCGGGCGGACCAGCTGGACCGGCTCGCCACCGGAGTCGACGAACGTGGTCCGCAGCGCCCCGTGCCGGCTGACGATCATCCCCAGGGCGGCCCGCAGCACCTCCAGTTCCAGCACACCACGAACCCGGAAGGCCATCGGGATGTTGTAGATCGGGTCACCCGGCTGGAACTGGTCCAGGAACCACAGCCGGACCTGTCCGAAGGAGAGCGGGTAGGTCCGCGGTGCCTTCGCACGTCTGGTGAGCAGCCGGGCCAGCATCGCCCGCCGGTCGGGCGTGGCCTGGGTCGGGTCGGGGCCGGTCATGACGTTTCCTGTCGGGCGACACGTGGTACGGCCGGTACGGGGACGGCGTCGTCGAGGCCGAACTCGCGGGCGGCGGCTTCGACCCGGCCACGCAGGGCAGCCGGAACGTTCCCGCCGAACAACCGCAGGTAGGTGGCGACCGATGCGGCCTCGTCGGCGAGGAACGGGAAGTCCGAGGAGACCATGTGGCGTACCGCCAGCAGCGGCACCGGGCTGCGCAGCGGGCGGAAGTCCTCGTTCCACAGCCCACCCTTGTCGGGCGGGCCGTCGTGGAACTCACCGAGCATGAGTCCCTCGGCGACGTACTGCGGTTTCAGGCGGGCCTGGGCGGCGTCCACGATCGCGTTGGCCGTGTCCGGGGTGAGGTCCGGCAGGGTGAGCAGGACGGTCTTGAACTGGGCCGCCGGTCCGCTGACCGGGGGCAGTTCACGGAACCAGTCACGGTAGGTCAGCAGCAGGGCGTCCAGCGTCTCCGGGTCGATCACCTCGCCACGGTGCACCGCCAACAGGAACGTCCGTCGGTCCAGCGAGGCCTGGGCGTACGGACACACCGGACCCTTGCGTCCCAGTTCGTGGTGGGGGCGGCAGAGGTACTCCCGTGCCCAGCGGAACACCTCGCGTAGGCGGTCGGCGACGTCGGTCAGCGACGGGTCCACCGGGTCGGCGGCCAGGTCGGCTTCTTCCACCAGCACATGAGCCGGGTTCTCCGGATGGGTGAGCATGTCGATCACCGTCCCCGGGCGGCGCGCAGCGCCGTACGAGCCGACAGGTAGACCAGCGCGGCACCGGCAGCCAGCCCACCGGCCGCCGCCCAGCGCACTATCCGGTCCTGGCGATGTGAACGCGCCAACGCCTCGGCGTACGGGGTCGTGGTGTGGGCCACCATGGTGTAGAGCGGGGTCCAGTGCTCCGGCAGCAACCGGTTGAGCAGCCGGTCGGCTGCGGCCCGGACCACGTAGCCCGGCCGGTGCACCCGGTCGCGCAGCTCGATGAAGTTCTCGGTGGAGAGGTCGGCCAGCACGTCGGTGTGGGGTTTGCGGGCCGCCTGGAACGCGGCCAGGGCCGCACCCCGGTCCCGGTGCTCGTCCAGGCACCGGTCGAGCACCAGGCAGTCCTCAAAGGAGGAGTTCATGCCCTGCCCGTAGAACGGGTACACGGCGTGACAGGCGTCGCCGATCAGCACCACCCGGTCGGCGTGGTGCCACGGCGAGGTCCGTACGGTCACCAGATGGCCGGTGGGGTGCGACAGGATCTCCTCGACCAGGTGGGGCATCAACTCCTCCGCGTCGGGGAAGTTGTGCCGGAAGAAGGCTCGGATCGCCTCTGCCGAGGTGAGGGTGGCGAGGCTCGACTCCCCCTCGTAGGGCATGAAGAGCGTGCAGGTCAGTGAGCCGTCCAGGTTGGGGTGGGCGACCATCAGGCCGTGTTCGCCCGGCCAGACGTGCAGCGCCTCCAGGCGTACCCGGGGCTGGCCGTCCGGGCCGACCGGGATCGTCAGCTCCTTGTAGCCCCAGTCCAGGAACTCCTGGGAGTGGTTGGCCCGTAGGCCGTGCTGCATCTGTTGGCGCACGGTGGAGAACGCCCCGTCGGCACCGACGACCAGGTCGGCCGTCACGTCCAGGGATTCACCGTCCTGCTCGGACACCACGGTCACCGCGGGACGGTCGCGGTCGAGGCGGTGCATCCGCCAGCCGAAGTGGAACCGGACCTCCGGTTGGGCGTCGGCCGCGTCGACCAGTACGGCAATCAGCTCGTCGCGCAGGACCGAGTGCAGGATCTGGTGGTCGCGCACACCGTACGGCTGGAAACCGACGCTGCCGTCCGGACTGTGTACGACCCGGCCCTGCATCGGCACGCTGCGCTTGAGTACGTCGTTGAGCAGGCCCACGTCGTGCAGGGCACGCATGCCCCGCGCGGACAGGCCGAGATTGATACTGCGGCCGGCGATCCCGGCCGGGGCCAGTCGGGGATCCTCACGCCGCTCGTACACGTCCACCGCGTAGCCGCGTCGGGCCAGGTATACGGCGGCGAGTGAACCGGCCAGGCCGGCGCCGATGATTACGGCTCGGTCCCGGCGGTTGGTCGGGCTGTGCCCGTCCATCATGCGCCCTCCTCGGCGATCAGGGTGTTGAGCAGCTCGTCGATTTCCTGGTCGGAAAGGTCGTCGAGCGAGGCGAGCAGGTCTTCCGGGGCCGGCCGGCCGGAGGCGACCCGGTCGAGGGTCGGCTCGTCGGGCCGGAGCTGCCCGGTTGTCGGGGCACCGACCAGCTCACCCAGTTCGGCGATGGTCGGTGCGGCGAAGAGCATGCGCAGCGGCAGGTCGACGCCGAATGCGGTGCGGATCCGTGCGATCAGCCGGGTGGCGGTGAGCGAGTGTCCACCCAGTGCGAAGAAGTTGTCGTGCACCCCGATCCCGGTGTGCCCGAGCACCTCGCTCCAGAGCGCGGTCAGTCGTTCCTCGACCGGGTTGCGGGCGGCGGCGTACCCGGTGCCCGGGTCACGCCAGTCCGGTTCGGGCAGCGCCCTGCGGTCGATCTTGCCGGAGCCGGTCCGGGGCAGTTCGTCGAGCACCACCACGGTGGCCGGCAACATGTATTCGGGCAGCCGACGGGCCAGTGCCGTACGCAGCGGTGGCCACAGTTGCGCCGCCTGCGTACCCGATTCCGTCGGTACGACGTAACCGACCAGTCGGACGTCGTCGGCGCTCGCCCGCCAGGTGGTCACCACCGCCTCGCGGACCCCCGGCTGCTCCCGTAGCGCGGTCTCGATCTCGCCCGGTTCGATCCGGTATCCGCGTAGCTTGATCTGGTGGTCGGCCCGGCCGAGGTATTCAAGCCGGCCGTTGGGCAGACAGCGGGCGAGGTCGCCGGTGGCGTAGAGCCGGGCCCCCGGCTGCCCCGAGTACGGGTCGGGCCGGAACCGGTCCGCGGTCGGTCCGGGGCGGCCGTGGTAGCCCCGGGCGACGCCCAGCCCACCGATGTGGATCTCGCCGACCGCCCCCGTACCGACCGGGTTGCCGGCCGGATCGAGCAGGTAGATCCCGGTGTTGTCCACTGCGGCGCCGAGGTCGACCGGGCCCTGTGCGGCTACCGCACCGATGGTCGAGTAGATGGTGGTTTCCGACGGGCCGTAGCCGTTGATGACCTGGGCGTCGTCGGAGCGCAGCGCGTCGGCGAGGTCCCGGGGCAGCGCCTCACCGCCGCTGATCCGGGTCCGGACCCCGGCCGGAACACCACCGGCGGCCACCAGCATCCGCCAGCTGGCCGGGGTGGCCTGGGCCGCGGTGATCTGCCGGGTGGCCAGTTCGGTACGCAGTGCGGCGGCGTCCATCGCGGTCTGCGCGTCGATCAGCTCCACCCGCGCGCCGGCCAGCACGGGCAGGACCAGTTCGACCACGGAGATGTCGAACGCGGGTGTGGTGATCGCGGCGAACCGGTCGGCGGAGGTGAGACAGAGCAGCCGGTCGGCGGAGACGAGGAGGTTGACCACCGAACCGTGGGTGACAGCCACCGCCTTCGGGGTGCCGGTGGAGCCCGAGGTGTAGAGCAGGTAGGCCAGGCTGGAAGGGTGCCCGTCGTGGTCCGGGGCGGTCTCCGGCAGACCGGTCAGGGTGGCGGCGTCGGCGGCGTCGTCGAGGTTGACGACCCGGGTGCCGGCCGGCCAGCAGTCGCCGGTACGGCCGCTGCTGGCCCGGTCGGTGATCAGCACCGGTGGGGCGACCTCAGCGGTCATGGCGGCCAGCCGGGCGCTCGGTAGCTCCGGGTCCAGCGGCAGGTAACCGCCGCCGGCCTTCCAGACCGCCAGGATGGCGGTGACCATGCCGGTGCCCCGGGACAGGCACAGCCCGACCGGTACGTCGGGGCGTACGCCATGGGTCCGCAGCAGTTGGGCCAGCCGGTTGCTGGCGGCGTCGAGCTGGCGGTAGGTCGACGTCTCACCGCCGGAGGTCGCTACGGCCACCGCGTCCGGTTCGGCCGGCCAGCGGTGTGCCAGTAGCGCCGACACGGAGTCGTACGGCGGCAGGGCCGGTGCATCCGTCCGCCACCGGTCGACGATCTCCCGCCGTTGTGCGTCGGTGAGCAGCGGCAGTTCGGCCACCGGGGTGTCCGGTGCCGTCGTCGCACCGTCGAGCAGGGCAAGGTACTGGTCGGCCAGCCGGCGGATCCGGTCGGCGTCGAACAGGTCGGTACGGTAGGTCAACCGGCCGCGTAGACCGTCCGGCCGCTGTTCGACGGTGAGGGTCAGGTCGAACTTGACCGTGCCGTTCTCGTGCAGCTCCGGCGCGATTCGCAGTCCCGCCGCCGTGACCGGGGCCGGCGGTTCCTCCAACGCGAACAGCACCTGCACCACGGGGGAGTAGGCCAGGCTCCGGGCCGGGGCCAACAGGTCCACCACCCGCTCGAACGGTACGTCCTGGCGGGACTGGGCGGCCAACGCCGAGGCCCGTGCCGCCCGCAGCACGTCGGCGTACGTGGTGCCGTCGTCGAACCGGGCACGCAGGGCCAACGTGTTGGCGAAGAAGCCGATCACCTGCTGGGTCTCCGGCCGGGTACGCCCCGACACCGGCACGCCGACCAACAGATCGTCCTGTCCGCTGAGCCGGTGCAGCAGCGTCTGGAACGCCCCGAGCAACACCGCGAACATGGTGGTGTCGGCGGTCCGGGCCAGGGCCCCGACCCGGGCCGTCAGCTCGTCGGGCAGGTCGAAGGTGGTCAGCCCGCCGGCCGGTGTCTGCTCCGCTGGCCGGGGCCGGTCGGCGGGCAGGTCGAGCAGGGTCGGGGCACCGGTCAGCTCCGTACGCCAGAACTCCAGGTCCTCGGTGAACGCCCCGCTGTCGGCCTGTTCGTCCTGCCAGACCGCGAAGTCCGCGTACTGGATGGGGGGTGGGGGGAGCGTCGGCCCGGTGCCGGCGACCGTGGCCTGGTAGGCATGCGCCAGCTCGCTGAAGATCGTCCCGAACGACCAGCCGTCGGTGACGATGTGGTGCGCCACGATGATCAGCAGATGTTGCTCGGGTGCCTGGCGGATCAGCCGCAGCCGGACGAGTGGCCCGCTGGTCAGGTCGAACGGTGTGCGGCCGGCTTCCTCGACCAGCTCTGCCAGCCGTTGCTGCCCGGATGGTACGGCCACGTCGGTCAGGTCGGTGACCGGTAGCCGTACCGGCCAGGGGGCCCGCACCTCCTGCCTGGGCTCACCGTCGACGGCCGTGAAGGTGGTACGCAGCGCCTCATGTCGTTCGATCAACCAGCTCAGCGCGGATTCGAGCGCGTCGAGCTGCAACGGGCCGGTCAGCCGGACCGACCAGCCGATGTTGTACTCAGCCGAGCCCGGCGTCAGTTGGTCGAGCAGCCACAGTCGACGCTGCGTCGAGGATGTGGGCAGGACCCAGGTGTCACCGCTCACGACGGCTCCTTGCTTCGGGTGTCCGTGGTGGTCGGGGTGTCCACGGCGCTTCGGGGGGTTGCGGCGGTCGGGGTGTCGACCGGGGTTCGGGGGGTTGCGGCGGTCGGGGTGTCTGTGGACCCGGGGTTCCTGGTGTCCACGGGGGTCTTGGTGTCCACGGGGGTCTTGGTGTCCACGGCGACGAGGCGGAACTCGGCGGTACGCCGCCCACCGTTGGCGTCGGTCAGCCAGAGCTGCTCGGGGGAGGGCAGCATCTCGGTGAGCCGTAGCGTCGCCGCTTCGTCCCCGCTGTCCACGGTTCGCCGTACCGCACGGGCGAACCAGTCGACGGCGGCGAGACTCGCGAAGTCGAGGAAGAACGGCTTCTTCTCCACCGGTGTCTTGACGAAGACGTACCGGGGCAGGCCCAACGAGGTCTGCCACCGGCGTACCTGCTGGAACCGTTCCCCCTCGTCGGCGGTACGGGCGAAGTCCAACTCGGTCGGCCTGAACCGCCAGCTCTCCCGGGCGATGGTGACCCGGTCCACGGTGATCCGGGGCTGGTGGTCGCCCGGGGGCAGGATGTCGAAACGCTGTAGCAGTTGCAGCATGAGCGTCTCGCCGATCATCTCGGCCAGGGTCATCGTGTACCGGCCGTCGCGGGTACGGACCACGAGCGTTCCGTCCCTCGGTTCCAGTACGCAGTCGGCCACCGCGGCGGCGGTGCGTGGGTCGAGTCCGTAGCTGTCGTGGCCGAACATCAGCCGCAGGTCCCGCTCGGTGATCAACTTGTCGGTGATCCGGGTCGGGGCACCGCCCTCCTCGCCGGTCGCCGCCAGCGCCACCCGGGGTCCGGGCAGGTCCGACGCCATCGCCGCCACCAGTTTCTCCGGCGTCGGATGCTGGGCCACGAACAGGGCCGAGCGCAGCGTGTTGACGCCCGGGTGGACCTCACCGATCACCCACTGGAAGTCGCCCCGGGCGACCGCTCCAGCGCCGTCGGCGACGAGCATGACGTCCGGACTGTGCTGGTAGGCACCCATCCAGCCCGGGCGTGGGGCGGCGAACGCGGTGGCCGCCCGGCTGGCGATGGACGCCGAGTCCACCTGGACCCGCCGTTGACCGGCCAGCTCCGGCAGGATGCTGGCCCAGCGGTCCCGCAGCCCGCGTACCACCGGGGCGATCATCTTCTCGGGTAGGTCGAAGAGCAGGTCGTTGGCCCAGAGCCAGAAGTCGGTGAACGGCACCGAGGTCTGGCCGGTCCGTTCGACCAGTTCCTTGTAGCGTTCGACGCAGGCCCGACGGAACAGGGCAGCCCCGGCGAAGGTGAACCAGCGGGCGCTGTCCAGCAGCAGGTTCAGGGCTGGCCAGAGCGTGGCGGTCAACTCGCGGGAGAGACTGACCTCGGTGCTGGAGCGGCAGTCCTCGTAGACCAGGGTCCGACCGGCGTAGACCTGACCGGCCCGCCGGGTCGGGGCCTCGCCGGTCAGCTCGGTGAAGGTCTGTTCCAGGTTCGCCAGTGCAGCACCGAGCCGATCGGCGTCGCCGGCTGCCGCGGCGACCGCGTCCCGGGCCTGCTCCAGCTTGTCGAGGGCGGCCAGGGCTGGGCCACTGACGGCGGGATCGGTGATGGTGGCGAGCCGGTCGCGCAGCGCCCGTTCGGGGAAGAGGTCCTCCTTGGGGATCTCCAGCGACCAGCTGACCCGCCGGGCGTCCCGCAGCTCCGCCAGCATCCGGTAGACCTCTTCGGCGGACGTCACCTCGACCGTCGGGTCGGCCACCAGCTCGGCTGCGATCTCGCCGGCCGGCCGGGTGCCGTCGCAGGCGGTCAGCAGCCTGGCCACGGCCCGGGGCAGCGTGGTGGGCGGCGACAGCGGGAGCAACAGTTGGTCGTCGATGACGGAGAGGAAGGGCAGCCGGCGGGGGACCAGCCAGGGACGTAGCCGTGGGTCCTGCCGGGCCAGCGCCTCGGCCAGCCCGACCATCGCCCAGCTCTCGAAATAGACGGTACGGGTGGCCAGCGGCGTGGCTCCGTGTCGGATCGACAGTGGAACGTCCTGCTCGCCGACCGTGGCCCAGCCGACCGGACCGAAGAAGCCGATCGTGTCGTTCTTGGCGCAGTAGCGCTGTAGGTAGCTTGCGACCAGCGCCTCGTGTTGGCGATGTTTCGAGCCCCGTCCGGCGGTGTTCGCCGGATCGTGGGCCAGCAGCGCGTCGACACCGGTCCGCAGGGCGTGCCGGTTCTGCCAGGTGACGGCCTCCCGGAACAGCGGGTTGGCGGCGGCGGCCCGCAGGGCGGTCGACCGTCGGATGGTGGCCCGCTCCTGGGAGCCGGCGAAGGTGGCCCGGTCGGCGCGGAGCTGGTCGAGCGCGGCGGCGAGTTCGTCACGGGCCTTGGCCAGCGCCTTGCCCAGGGCCGCGTCGACGGGCTCCGGGAACGCGTCGGGCAGCCCGCCCTGCCGTACCTGACGGTCGGCCCGGTTCCACCGGGACCGTTGCTCCGCAGGTCCGGCCCGGCGCGCCTCGTACAGCCGGTCGAGCAGCTCCCGGCGGGCCGCGACCAACCGGTCCTCGCTAACCAGTACGGCGTCCGTGGCCACCAGATGGTCGGCGTCACCCAGTTGGGTCAGTGGTTCGACCGGGAACCCGGCGCCCCGCAGGCCGATCCAGCGCCACATCGCCCAGGGCCCGGGTAGGGGCCGGACGAGGTGGGTCGGCTCGGTGTCGGTGCTCGGCCCCGGGGCAGCCTGGCCGGCGGCACCGGCCGGGCCGTTCTGCCGGTAGGCGGAGCGGTCGCGGGCGGTGATCCGGGTGGCGGGGACCGTCGCCGTCTGCCGGCGGCGGTCGATCTCGGCGGCCAGCCCGGCCAGTTGGTGCACGTCGTACATGGTCCGGATGGGCAGTTCGATCCCGAACCGCTCGGCGGCCAGGAAGGCCAGGCGGGTGGCCAGCAGGGAGTTGCCGCCGAGGGCGAAGAAGTCGGCGTCCGCGCTGTTCACGGTGACGTTGAGCAGCCCACTCCACATCGCCGCCAGTTGATGCTGGGTGGGGCCGTCCAGTGGCGCGACCGCCGAGGTGACCGGTGTCGGCGGTGCCGGTGTCGGCAGCGCCGCCCGGTCGACCTTGCCGTTGCGGTTCAGTGGAAGCTCCGGCAGCACGACGTACGCGGCCGGGCGCAGATACGGCGGCAGGTGGTCGGCCGCATGGGCCTCGAGCGCGGCCTGATCGAGTGCCGGATTCGCTGCCGGGGTGGCCGGGTCACCTGTCGGGGCGGCTGTTTCACCTGCCGCGGCGGCTGTTTCACCTGCCGCGGTGGCTGTGTCACCGGCCGGGGCGGCCGGGGTCACGTAGGCCAGCAGCCGCCTGTGCTCACCGTCACCGTCGACGACGACGGCCACCTCACCGACCTGCGGGTGGGTACGCAGCAGCGCCTCGACCTCGGCCGGCTCGACCCGGAATCCCCGGATCTTGACCTGTCGGTCGATCCGGCCGAGGAACTCCAGGGTTCCGTCGTCCCGCCAGCGGGCCCGGTCACCGGTGCGGTACATCCGGCTGCCCGGGGTGGGGGCGAACGGGTCGGGCAGGAACCGGTCCGCGGTCAGTCCCGGCTGGTTGAGATAGCCCCGGGCGAGGCCGTCACCGCCGGTGTACAGCTCACCGGGGACACCCACCGGCACCGGGCGCAGTTGTGCGTCGAGGAGGTACACCGTGCTGCGCGGAACCGGCCGTCCGATCGGCACCGGGTCGGTGACCCCGTCCGGATCGGTCATCCGGTGGCAGCAGGTGAAGGTGGTGTTCTCCGTCGGCCCGTACCCGTTGATCACCGGCTGGCCCGGGCGGACCCGTAGCGCCGTTCGCACCGCGCCGGGGTCGAGTACGTCGCCGCCGGCCAGCAGTTGGGAGACTCCGGCCAGGCAGTCGGGATCCTGCTCGACGATCTGATGGAACAGACCGGCGGTCAGCCAGAGCACGCTCACCTGCTCGGCCCGGAGCAGCTTGGCGATCTCGGCCGGGCCGAGCGGGCCGGGTGGGGCCACGACCAGCCGGGCACCGTTGAGCAGGCTGCCCCAGAGTTCCAGCGTGGAGGCGTCGAATGCGACCGGCGCGAGGTGCAGGACCGTCTCGTCGGGACCGAGGCGCAGGTAGCCGGGCTCGTGGATCAGGCGGACCACGGCCCGGTGCGGTACGGCGACCCCCTTCGGGGCGCCGGTCGATCCGGAGGTGTGACTGAGGTAGGCCAGGTTCCCCGGCCGTACGGTCAGCTCCGGCGCGGTGTCCGGCAGCCCACCCAGCTCGATCCGGTCGAGCTGCACGGTCGGGTGCCCGTGCGGCAGCTCGGCTCCGGCTCCGTCGTCGGTGATGGCCAGCGGGTCGCCGCTGGCCGCCAGCAGTTCCCGGATCCGGGCCGGTGGCGCGGCCGGATCGAGCGGTAGGTAGGCCGCGCCCGCCTTGAGTACGGCCAGCAGGGCGGTCACCAGCCGGGTCGACCGGGGCAGGGCGACCGCGACCGGGCTGTCCGGTCGGACCCCACGTCCGACGAGCAGGTGGGCGAGTTGGTTGGAGCGGGCGTCGAGTTGCGCGTAGGTCAGTGTCCCGTCGGGCCCGGTGACCGCCACGGCGTCCGGGCGTCGTCGGACCTGGGCGGCGAAGAGTTCGGGGATGGTGGCGTCGGACGGATAGGGAGAGTGGTGCTGCCCGGCCCATTCACCGGTGAGCTGTCCGATCTCGCCGGCGTCCAGCAGCGGCAGGGCGGAGACCGGTGCGTCCAGCCCGGCCGCCATCCCGGTCAGGCAGGTGATCAGGTGGCGCAGCAGACGATCAGCGGCCTCGTCGGGAAGTCGACGCCGGTCGTGGTAGAGCAGCACGTGCAGGGTCGGTTCGCCGTACACGCAGAGGGTCACCGGTGCGCCGGGGTGTCGGAGTACCCGGGTGGCGCGGTCGGCCCAGTCGTCGACCGTGGCGGCGAGTGCGGCCTGCAGGTCGCGGTGCTCGTACACCAGCAGGCTCTCGAAGAGCGGACCGGTGGATGGTGGGTCGGTCCACTGCCCGATGGCGGGCAGCGGCGCGAGTTGGTGGTCGCGCACCGCCAGGCTCTGCGCCCGTACGTCCACCAGCCAGTCCCGTACGGTCCGTCCAGGGTCGACGGTGATCCGCATGGGCACCGTGTTGATCACGATGCCGACGATCGTGTCAGCCCGTTCGATGGTTGCCTGGCGGCAGCTGTGGGTGGCGCCGAACACGACGTCACGTTCTCCGCTGTAGCGGTGCAGCAGGACCGACCAGGCGGCGTTCACCAGTGTGCTGACCGGTACGCCGGCAGCCTGGGCGGCAGCGGTCAGCGCGGCGTTCTCGGTCGGGCCGAGGGTGAAGTCGATCTCCCGGACCGAGTCCGGCCGACGGGGTGCCAGGTCGGTGGCGGGACGCAGCGGGAGCGGGGTGGGCAGGGTGAGTCCGGTCAGCCGGCGCTGCCAGAACCGCCGGTCGTCGGCCAGCGGTCGCTGACCCGACCAGACCACGAAGTCCCGGAACGAGCGTCGCTCGGGTGGGGTGTACGGGACACCCAGCCGGATCGCACGGTAGTCGTCGAAGACCTCGTTGAGCAGCAGGTGCATGGCCCGCCCGTCGACCACCGCATGGTGGAGGGTGACCACGAGGGTGTGCCGGTCGGGCGCGTGCTCGATGACGTTGACCCGCACCATGGGTGCCGACGACGGATCGAACTCGCGTGCGCGGTCGGCGGTCACGAACCCGTCCAGCCGCTCGGCCAGCTGGTCTGCATCGTCGTCCGACCAGTCGTGCCGGTGCACCGGGATGGTCACCTCAGGCAGGACCCGCTGGGTCGTGTCGCCGTGCTGCCAGGTGAACGCGGTACGCAGCACCGGGTGCCGGCGGCCGGCGTTCTGCCAGGCAGCCGACAGGGCATCGACGTCCAGCGGCTCCGGCCAGTCGATAACGACCTGCAGGATATCGACGCCGGACCCGGGTTCGTAGCGGTTATGGAAAAGGAGGCCTTGCTGTACGGCCAGCGCATCGTAGGTGTCGATGACCGGTTGCTCTGGCTCGACGACGGCTTGGTCGGCGTCAATCGAGGAAACACCACTGCTCGTCAACCACACGGTTAGTTTTCCTCCTCGGCGACGTGCAGCACGAAAGCCGCCGCAAATACACCTTGCGTGTTGGGCGTACGACGCTCAGGTGCGCGACGAACGGACGCTCAGGTGTGCGGCGAACGGATTTTGAAAAAGGGGGCACGGGGGTGCCCAAAAAAATACGAGAGCCATTCGGCACGTGTCAACAGTCGTCGCTGGCTCTTCGACAGGAGCGGACTGGATTACGCGATACGATCCGATTTGACCGCCTTAGCTACGACAAAGCGGCACCTATCTGGCGTTGATCGGCCGTGTCCTGCGTTAGCCGCATACTTTCTGGATGTTGGACGCTTGGGGAGCCCTAAAAACGGTCAAATACTGCTTTGTCAGATTGAGCGGCTCCGCCTGGTTATTCTATCGAGAATCTTGATGCCGGGTGTCCCTTTTCCGCATGGCGTTGTCCATTTATCGGTGGACATGGCAAAACGGGCGTCTCGAACAATCGAGACGCCCGTTTCTCTGTTTCTCGGTCAGCTCTGGGCAGCCAGTGAATCGCGGAGGCTGCGTGGCCGTAGATCTGTCCAAACCTCGTCGATGTGGGCCAGGCAGGTTGCCCGGTCGCCCACTACTCCGTCCGGCCGCCAACCCGGTGGCAGGTCGGAGTCGACTGGCCAGATAGAATACTGGTCTTCATCATTGATAACTACGCGAAAGTGACGCTGGTCCTCGGCGTCTTCCACAGGGGCACACTCCACATGCGGCTCAGCTGCCTGCGACGGTGGGTGCCGACTATACACATCGATCTGGTGTGCGTGGAGTGGTCAATGATGGACGCGACGGTCGTGGATACGAGCATTTTTGGGGGACCAGGTGAGCAAACCGGGCGATCGAGGCACCAGGCTCAGCGGTTCCATCTCGGTGACGGTCGACCGGGGCGGGGTGACAGCGTGAGCGAGGCGCACGTCGGGCACGGAGCGGTACGGAGCGAACCGTCGCCGGCGGAGGAGCCGGCCCGGTCGGACACGACCCTCGTCGTGGTCACCGGGGTCTCCGGCGGAGGCCGCAGCACCGTGGCACGTGCCCTGGAGAACGTCAACTTCTACGTGGTGGACAACCTGCCGCAGGCACTCATGCTCGACATGGCCGAGTTGGCCTTCCAGGCCGGGGGTGCGGCCCGGAACACCGCGATGGTGCTCGACGTACGGAGTCGGGCGTTCTCCACCGATCTCGCCGGAGCGATCCGGGCGCTGAAGGAGCGCGGCTTCCAGCCCCGCGTGGTCTTCGTGGATGCCGACGACGAGGTCCTGATCCGCCGGTTCGAGAGCGTCCGGCGCTCGCACCCCCTACAGGGGGACGGTCGACTGGCTGACGGCATCGCGGTGGAGCGGGGCCTGCTCGAGGAGGCCCGCGAGCAGGCGGATGTGATCATCGATACCAGCCACCTCAACGTCAACCAGCTGCGTAGCCGGGTGGAGGAGTTGTTCGGCGGCGAGGACGCGCGTCGGATCAAGGTGACCGTGCTGTCCTTCGGGTTCAAGTACGGCCTACCACCCGATGCGGATTTCGTGCTTGATGCTAGATTTCTGCCAAATCCGTACTGGGTGCCCGAGTTGCGCGAGCACACCGGCCGCGAGGAGGAGGTCAGCCGGTACGTGCTCGGTCAGCATGGCGCGGTGACGTTCGTGGAGACGTACGCCCGTCTGATAAATGCCACGGCGCCCGGTTTCGAACGGGAGGGTAAGCGCTACCTGACCGTCGCGGTCGGCTGCACCGGAGGGAAACACCGCAGCGTGGCGATCGCGGAGGAACTCGCCGCCCGGCTGCGCCAGGTGCGGCTCTCAGCCAACGCTCAGCACCGTGACCTGGGACGCGAATGACGAGGACAAAGGTGGTCGCCTTCGGCGGCGGACACGGACTCTCCGCGTCGCTGCGGGCGTTGCGGCACTGTGCGCCGGAGCTCGACCTGGACATCACCGCCGTGGTGACCGTCGGTGACGACGGTGGATCGAGTGGGCGACTGCGGGCCGAACGGGACGCGCTGCCCCCGGGTGACCTGCGGCAGGCGCTGGTGGCACTGGCCGGCGACCACCCGGCGACGAGGCTGAGCGCCAACCTCCTGCAGCACCGGTTCTCCGCCGGTCGCCCCGGCGGGGCGGGGGCCGACTCCCTGGCCGGGCATGCCGTCGGCAACCTGCTGTTGTGCGGACTGATGGAGCTGCTGGGCGACCCGGTGGCCGCACTCGACCATGCCGCCGCCATGCTCGGCGCGGTCGGCCGGGTCCTGCCGATGTCCTGCGAACCGGTCGGGATCGAGGCCCGGGTACGCGGTGTCCTGCCGGACCGCCCGGACGAGGTACGGGTCGTTCGAGGTCAGCACCAGGTGGCCGTAACGAGTGGGCAGGTCGAATCGTTACGGTTGGTGCCGGTCGACCCGTCGGCGTGTCCGGAAGCGGTGACGGCGGTCGGCGAGGCTGACTGGCTGATCTTCGGTCCGGGGAGTTGGTACACCAGCGTCATTCCGCATCTACTGGTGCCTGAACTCGCGGAGGCGATCGTGTCCAGCCCGGCTCGGCGGCTGGTCACGCTGAACCTTGCCGCGGAGAAGGAGACCCTCGGTCTGTCGGTCGCCGACCACCTTGCGGCGTTGCGGTGGTATTTGCCCGAGCTGAAGATTGATCTGGTATTGGGGGATGGGAAAGCGGTCGGTGAACCCGAACCAGTCGAGCGTGCGGCAGAATCGCTGGGTGCTCGTCTGGTACTCGCCCCGGTGGCCGTTCTGGACGGCACCCCCCGGCATGATCCTGTCGCCCTGGGGGCCGCCCTGGTGCCCGTCCTGGGCGCCAATCGTTAAGCACGTACGAAATACCGGCAGCATGCCGGAACCGGCCCGTGAGGTGACGACAGAATGGCGATGACGGCTGCGGTCAAGGACGAGCTGAGCCGGGTTGACGTGCCCAAGCCCTGCTGCCGCCGGGCGGAGATGGCCGCCCTGCTGCGGTTCTCCGGCGGCCTGCACATCGTCTCCGGACGGGTCGTGGTGGAGGCGGAGTTGGACACCGGGGCGGTCGCCCGCCGGCTACGCCGGGAGATCGCCGAGGTGTACGGCTACCCGAGCGAGATCCATGTGCTGGCCCCGGGCGGGCTGCGCAAGGGCAGCCACTACATCGTGCGGGTGGTCAAGGACGGCGAGGCGCTGGCCCGCCAGACCGGGCTGCTCGACGTACGGGGTCGACCGGTGCGGGGCTTGCCACCCCATGTCGTCGCGGCGAACGTCTGCTGCGCGGTGGCGGCCTGGCGGGGCGCGTTCATGGCACATGGTTCGTTGACCGAACCGGGTCGGTCCTGCGCCCTGGAGATCACCTGCCCCGGGCCGGAGTCGGCGCTGGCGCTGGTCGGCGCGGCCCGGCGGACCGGCATCACGGCGAAGTTCCGTGAGGTACGCGGGGTCGACCGGGTGGTCGTGAAGGACGGTGACGCGATCGCCGCCCTGCTCACCCGGATCGGCGCACACTCCAGTGTGCTGGCCTGGGAGGAACGGCGGGTGCGCCGGGAGGTACGGGCGACCGCCAACCGACTGGCCAACTTCGACGATGCCAACCTGCGGCGTTCGGCCCGGGCCGCGGTGGCCGCCGCCGCCCGGGTCACCCGGGCACTGGAGATCCTCGCCGAGGACGCGCCCAACCACCTCACCTCGGCCGGACAGCTACGACTCAAGCACCGGCAGGCGTCACTCGAGGAGTTGGGTGCGCTGGCTGACCCACCGTTGACCAAGGACGCCATCGCCGGACGGATCCGGCGGCTGCTGGCCCTGGCCGACAAGCGGGCCCGTGACCTGGGGATCCCGGACACGGAAGCGGCGGTCACCCCGGACATGCTGGCGGTCTGACCAGGGGATCGCTGCCGGTGTCGGTGCCGGACGGGTGAATCCGACCAACGGGATTACGCCCCGACGCAGCGCGGCGTCGTTCGCTCCGATAGGGTCGCAGGCGTACGGCGACGGGGCCGGCAACAGGCCTCCTCGCCGCACTCACCGCCTCGGGCGGTCAGGTCTCCGGACCGCAGCGGGGTGGCCGAGATGAATTGGCATCGGCCGGCTCCAACGGTCGACGCACCCACTTCCGTCGGCCAGCGGCTTACGCCGACGGACCAGAAAACGCGAGGAGATGGGACCTGTGACCATCCGGGTTGGCATCAACGGCTTCGGCCGGATCGGCCGTAACTTCTTCCGGGCAGTACTGGCGTCCGGCGCTGACGTCGAGGTGGTCGGCGTCAACGACCTGACCGACAACGCGACCCTCGCCCACCTCGTCAAGTACGACAGCATCCTGGGCCGGCTGCCGGAGGAGGTCAAGGCGACCGCCGACGAGATCACCGTGGGTGGTAGGACCATCAAGGCGTACGCCGAGAAGGACCCGGCCAAGCTGCCCTGGGGCGACCTGGGCGTGGACGTGGTCATCGAGTCGACCGGTTTCTTCACCGACGCGACCAAGGCGAAGGCACACGTCGACGCCGGCGCGAAGAAGGTCATCATCTCGGCGCCCGCCAAGAACGAGGACGTCACGGTCGTGATGGGCGTCAACCACGAGGAGTACGACCCCGCGAAGCACACCATCATCTCGAACGCCTCCTGCACCACCAACTGCCTCGCGCCGATGGCGAAGGTCCTGCAGGACACGTTCGGTGTCGAGCGTGGTCTGATGACCACGATCCACGCCTACACCCAGGACCAGAACCTGCAGGACGCGCCGCACAAGGACCTGCGTCGCGCCCGGGCTGCCGCGCTGAACATCGTGCCGACCTCGACCGGTGCCGCCAAGGCGATCGGTCTGGTGCTGCCGGGCCTCAAGGGCAAGCTCGACGGCTACGCGCTGCGGGTGCCGATCCCGACCGGCTCGGCAACCGACCTGACCGTCGAACTCGGCCGGGAGACCACCGTGGACGAGGTCAACGCCGCGATGAAGGCTGCCGCCGAGGGGCCGCTGAAGGGCATCCTGACCTACAACGAGGACCCGATCGTCTCCGCCGACATCGTCACTGACCCGGCGTCCTGCATCTTCGACGCACCGCTGACCAAGGTGCTCGGCAACCAGGTCAAGGTCGTCGGCTGGTACGACAACGAGTGGGGCTACTCGAACCGCCTCGTCGACCTCGTCAAGCTGGTCGGCAGCTCGCTGTGAGCATCCGCACCCTCGACGACCTCCTTGCCGAGGGAGTTTCAGGTCGGCGCGTGCTGGTGCGCGCCGACCTGAACGTGCCCATCGACAAGGGGTCCGGAGCAATCACCGACGACGGGCGGATCCGCGCGGTCCTGCCCACGTTGACCGCACTGCGTGAGGCGGGTGCGGCGGTCATCGTCGTCTCCCACCTCGGCCGCCCGAAGGGCGCGCCCGACCCCAAGTACACCCTCGCGCCGGTCGCCGCCCGGCTCGGCGAGCTGATCGACGCGTCGGTCTCGTTCGCCTCGGACACCGTCGGTGAGTCGGCCCGCGCCGTGGTCGACGGGCTGGCCGCCGGGCAGGTCGCCCTGCTGGAGAACCTCCGGTTCAACCCGGGGGAGACCAGCAAGGACGCTGCCGAGCGGGAGGCCTTCGCCGACCAGTTGGCGGCCTTCGCGCAGGCGTACGTGGACGATGCCTTCGGCGCGGTGCACCGCAAGCACGCCAGCGTCTACGACGTGCCGGCGCGGTTGCCGCACTTCGCGGGGCGGCTGGTGCTCCGCGAGGTCGAGGTGCTGTCCAAGCTGACCGGTGAGCCGGAGCGGCCGTATGTCGTGGTGCTCGGCGGTTCGAAGGTCTCCGACAAGCTGGCGGTGATCGAGGCGCTCCTGCCGAAGGTCGACCGGCTGCTGATCGGCGGCGGGATGTGCTTCACCTTCCTCAAGGCGCAGGGCCACGAGGTCGGCACCTCGCTGCTCGAGGACGAGATGATCGGCACCTGCCGGGACCTGCTGGCCCGGGCCGACGGGCGGATCCTGCTGCCGGTCGACGTGGTGGCGGCCACCGCCTTCGCGCCGGACGCCGCGCATGAGGTGGTCCCCGCCGACAACATCCCGCAGACCCGGCTCGGCCTGGACATCGGGCCGCGCAGTGTGGTGGCCTTCGCCGAGGTGATCGCCGGAGCGCGTACGGTCTTCTGGAACGGCCCGATGGGTGTGTTCGAGATGGCGGCGTTCGCGGCCGGCACCCGGGGGGTGGCCGAGGCGATCACCGCCGTTGACGGGTTCACCGTGGTCGGTGGCGGGGACTCCGCCGCAGCCGTACGCGCCCTGGGCCTGGACGAGTCGTCGTTCGGGCACATCTCGACCGGCGGGGGAGCCTCGCTGGAATACCTGGAGGGCAAGACCCTCCCCGGCATCGCCGCTCTGGAGAAGTGATGGCTGCCCCCGTGCGTCGGCCGCTGATGGCCGGCAACTGGAAGATGAACCTCAACCACCTGGAAGCCATCGCGCTGGTCCAGAAGCTGGCGTTCAGCCTCAACGACCAGCAGCTCACCGACGTGGAGGCGGTCGTACTACCGCCGTTCACGGACCTGCGTAGCGTGCAGACGCTGGTCGACGGGGAGAAGCTGCTGATCGGGTACGGCGCGCAGAACCTGTCGCCGTACCAGAGCGGGGCCTACACCGGGGAGATCTCCGGTCCGATGCTGGCCAAGCTCGGCTGCCAGTACGTCGTGGTCGGCCACTCCGAGCGTCGGGCCTACTACTACGAGGACGACGCGCTGGTCAACGCCAAGGTAGCGGCGGCGCTGGCCAACGACCTCAGCCCGATCCTCTGCGTCGGGGAGGGGCTCGAGGTGCGTGAACAGCTCGGTCACGTGGCGCACTGCTGTGACCAGCTCGACGCCGCGCTGAAGGGGCTCACCCCGGAGCAGGTCGAGAAGGTCGTGGTCGCCTACGAGCCGGTCTGGGCGATCGGCACCGGGAAGACGGCCACGCCGGAGGACGCGCAGGAGGTCTGTGGCGCGCTCCGCCAGCGGCTCGTCGAGACGTACGGCCAGGGCACCGCGGAGCGGGTCCGGATCCTGTACGGCGGCTCGGTGAAGGCGGCGAACATCGCCGGCATCATGGCCAAGCCGGACGTCGACGGTGCGCTGATCGGCGGGGCGAGCCTGGACGCCGAGGAGTTCGTGCAAATCTGTCGGTTCCCGGAGCACATCGCGCGCTGAGTGCTCGCTATTCTTGACGGGCCCCGCCCGCCGGTCGGTGCCGATGCGTCCGGTCGACAGCCGGGCGAGGATCGTGACGAGAGGACTGACCCCTACTATGCCGATCTGGTTCGCTTACACGCTGGTCGTGTTGCTGATCATCACGAGCGTGCTGCTCACCATGCTGATCCTGCTGCATCGCGGTAAGGGCGGCGGCTTGTCGAGCATGTTCGGCGGTGGGGTCAGCTCCAGCCTCGCCGGTTCGTCGGTGGCGGAGAAGAACCTGGACCGCTACACCGTTCTGGTGGGTATCGTCTGGTTTGCCTGCATTGTCGGGCTGGGTCTCTGGCTCAAGCTGGCGACCGCCAGCGGGGTCTGACAAACACTCCACAAGGCGTACAATCTGCGCGCGGCCCGTTACTGCGGGCCGCGCGCAGTCGTTTCCGGGGCTGCGCCGTGTCGTTCCGCCATCGCCGATGGCGGTATCCGAGTCGACGACAGGAGCGAGCAGCCGTGTCGAACGGCAGCGCCATCCGGGGCAGTCGAGTGGGCTCCGGTCCACCGCGGCTCCCGGAGAAGAGTGAACCAGCGCCCCGTCGTCCGGTCACCTACTGGTGCGCCAGGCGACACAAACTCGAGATCCTGCTGGCGGCCGAGGCGCAGCCACCGGAGAACTGGGACTGTCCGCGCTGCGGCGAGCCAGCCGGCCTGGACCCGGACAACCCGCCCGTCCCGGCCCGCAGCACGCCCTACAAGTCCCACCTGGACTACCTGAAGGAGCGGCGCAGCGACGCCGACGGAGAGGCGATCCTCGCCGAGGCGTTGGCCGCGTTACGGCAACGCCGAGGCGGGCAGTGAGCGTCCGCCTCGGCGTCGACCTGTCGTCGTCGTAGCCGCCGGGAGTCAGCGCAGGCTACGGAAGGTCGGCTTGACGTCGACCGCCGCCGCCCGGTCCAGCAACCAGAGCGTACGGCCCACGCCGCTGACCCCGGCGGCCGGCAACTGCACCGGCCCGGCGCCGGCCAGCGCCATCCCCACCGCCCTGGACTTGTCGGCCCCGGCCGCCACGAGCCAGACCTCGTCGGCCGTGTTGACCGCCGGCAGGGTCAGCGTGATCCGGATCGGCGGCGGTTTCGGGCTGCCCCGCACCGCGCTCACCGGGCGGGTCTCGTAGGCCACCGGGTGCTCCGGGAAGACGGATGCGACATGCCCGTCCTCGCCCACCCCGAGCAGTAGCACGTCGAAGTGGGGGAGTGCGGCCGTACCGGGCCGGGCCGCGGTGGCCAGGGTGGCGGCGTACTGGGCCGCCGCCGCCTCCGGGTCGTTGCCGTCCGGACCGTCGGCCGCCGGCATCGGATGCACCCGGGCCGGGTCCAGCGGCAGTACGTCGAGCAGCGCCTCACGGGCCTGGGTCTCGTTTCGATCGGGGTGACCAGCCGGCAGGAACCGCTCGTCACCCCACCACACGTCGACCCGGGACCAGTCGACCGCATCCCGGGCCGGCAGCTCCCCGATGGCGCGGTACACGGCCGAGGCGACCCGTCCCCCGGTCAGTACGACCCCCGCATGCCCACGTTCGGCCTGGGCGTCGATCAACCGGACGATCAGCCGGGCGGCGACCGCCTGGGCGAGCACACCGGGATCGGCGTGTACGACCACACTCGTCTCGCTCATGCGCCACCGCCCCTGGACAGGTTGTACGAGGTGCCGGCGCCCGACTTGTTCGTCGTGGCGTGTGTGCTGATGCCCGCCTCCGCCCGGTGTGCGGTCGCCGGATCCTTCCAGATGTGCACCCGACGATCCGGGCGGTGCTGGAGGCCGGGGGTGTCGGCCATGGCGGCCAGTGCCTCCGCGTAGATCTGGTCAGCGTCGAGACGTCGCAGTTCCTCGGCCAACTCCTCCCCGAGCGGCCGGCGAACCAGCGGAAGTTGCCGATCGTTCTGCCCGGTGCGCTGGAAGATGGCTGTGCTGTCCTCCCGGGTCAACACCAGCTGGTCCCCGTCGGCGGAGCGCAGTTCCACCGACCGCATCCGTTGGAACTGGTCGGCCTCCTGCCAGACCGGCCGGATCCCGAGTCGGGCGGTCAGCCAGCCGGACATCAACGCCGCCGTCGGATCCGACCTGGGTGCGACCAGGGTGGCCTCGGTGATCTGTGCCTGCACGGTGTCGAATGCGCCGGCGACCAGGGTGCGCCAGAGGGTGATCCGGGTCCAGGAGAGATCCGTGTCGCCCGGTGCGTAGTCGGCGGCCCGCAGCCGCAGTGCCTCGATCGGGTTGGCCGCCTGTGCGGCGTCGGTGATCCGCCGGTCGGCGACGACCCCGAGGAAGTCGGTGGCGATCTCGTCCGGCGGTTCGCCGTGCCACCAGGTCACCACGGGCACGTCGGGTACGAGTAGCGGCATGACCACCGACTCGGCATGCAGGGCGAGCCGGCCGTACATCCGCATCACCACCGCCTCGCAGGGGCCGAGCCGGCCGCCGACCACGATCTCGGCGTCCAGCCGGTCGCGGTCCCGCTCCACATCGGAGCGTACGACGACCAGCAGCCGGCACGGGTGGGCCGCAGCGGCTATGGTCGCCGCGGCCTCGGCCTCCCGGACGTGCTTCTCGTCGGCCACCACGATGAGCGTGAGGGCCATTCCGCTGGCCACCCCACCGGCGCTCCGTCGCTCGGCGGCCAGCGCCTTGACCACCTCGTTGCCGGTGGTGTCCCACAGCCCGATCAACGGACCCTCCTGGTTCGCTCGCTCACGGTGCACCTCGCTGTGCTCGGCGGCACCGTGAGTGTTTGCTGAGCCTGCTGGTTCGCTCGCTTCGCTCGCTCACGGTGCACCTCGCTGTGCTCGGCGGCACCGTGAGTGTTTGCTGAGCCTGCTGGTTCGCTCGCTCACGCGCGCCGCCATGCCCGCCCCTCGCGGGCCAGCATCTCGTCGGCCGACCGGGGACCCCACTCGCCCGCCCGGTACGGGTCGGGCGTCGTGTCCTGCCACGCCGCCTCGAGCGGGTCGATCACCTGCCAGCTCTGCTCGACCTCGGCCGCGTCGGGGAACAGCGTCCGGTCACCGATGAGCACGTCCAGCACGAGCCGCTCGTACGCCTCCGGGCTCGCCTCGGTGAAGGCCTCGCCGTACTGGAAGTCCATGGCGATGTCGCGGACCTCCATGGCGGTGCCCGGCACCTTGGAGCCGAACTTCAGGACCACGCCCTCGTCGGGCTGGACCCGGATGACGAGCTGGTTGTTTCCGAGCATCTCCACATCGGCCTGGTTGAACGGCAGATGCGGGGCCCGCTTGAACATGACGGCAACCTCGGTGACCCGACGCGGGAGCCGCTTACCGGCGCGGATGTAGAACGGCACCCCGGCCCAGCGCCGGTTCTGGATGCCGAGCCGGACCGCGACGTACGTCTCGGTGGTCGAGTCGGGCGGCACACCCTGCTCCTCCAGGTAGCCGACGGCCCGCTCCCCGGCCACCCACCCGGGCAGGTACTGCCCGCGTACGGTGCCGGTGGCCACGTCCCGGGGAATGGTGATGGCCCGCAGCACCTTCAGCTTCTCGGTCCGGATTTCGGTGGCGTCGAAGCTGGTCGGCTCCTCCATCGCCACCAGGGCCAGCAGTTGCAGCAGGTGGTTCTGGAGTACGTCGCGTGCCGCACCGGCCGAGTCGTAGAAGCCGGCCCGGGAGCCGATGCCCACGTCCTCGGCCATGGTGATCTGTACCGAGTCGACGTACTTGGTGTTCCACAGCGGCTCGAACAGGTTGTTGGCGAACCGCAGGGCCATGATGTTCTGGACGGTTTCCTTGCCCAGATAGTGGTCGATCCGGAAGACGTCGTCGCGGGTGAACACGTCGTCGACCAGTTCGTTGAGGGCCTTCGCCGACGGCAGGTCGAAACCGAACGGCTTCTCCACCACCACCCGACGCCACCCGCCGGATTTGGCGTTGTCCGCCATGCCCGTACGGGCGAGTTGTTTGAGCACCACCGGAAACGCCGCCGGGGGGATGGAGAAGTAGAAGGCGGCGTTTCCGGCGATGCCGTGGGTTGCGCGCAACTCGTCGAGCATGGAGGCCAGCTGGTCGAAGGCCTCGTCGTCGTCGAACGAACCGCCGACGAACTTGATGTTGCCGGCCAGCCGGGCCCAGACCTCCTCCCGCCACGGGGTACGGGCGTTCTTACGGGCTGCCTCGTAGGCCAGCGACTCGAAGTCGCCGTCCCCCCAGTCCCGGCGGGCAAAACCGAGCACCACGAACCCCGGTGGGAGCAGGCCTCGGTTGGCCAGGTCGTACACGGCCGGCAGTAGCTTCTTGCGGGCCAGGTCACCGGTCACCCCGAAGATCACCAGGGCACATGGTTCGGGAATGCGCGGCAGCCGCCGATCCTGCGGGTCGCGCAGCGGGTTCACGCTGTCTCCTCGCTCACTCATCGCGCTCGTTGTCAGGGCCGCAGGTTGCGGATCGTGTCGAGCAGTTGGGCCAGCCCGGCCGCCCGGTCGGTCAGGTGCAGCCGTACCACCGGGCGCAGCCGTTCGGCCAGGGCCTGCCGGTCACCGGCCGCCTGCGCCGCCTGCAACTCCCCGAACGTGTACGCCTTGCCCGGCACCGGCAGGTCGTCGCTGACCGCGCCGGTGATCTGCAGGTATGAGCCGACCTGCGGACCGCCCTTGTGGTACTGGCCGGTGGAGTGCAGGAAGCGCGGTCCCCAACCGAAGGTGACCGGTCGACCGCCGGCCGAAGCCAGCAGCGGACGGACCTTCGCCGCCGCTGAGTCGGCGAACCGATCCAGATAGGCCATGACCGCAAGGTAGCCGTCGTCGCCGAGTCCGTCGACCAGCCAGCGCAGCACGCCGGCCAGGTCACCCGGTGCGCCGGCGGGGGCGTGCACCTCGATGCCGTCCTCGGTGAACGCCGGTGCCTCGACCGGCAGGCCCGATCCCAGCAGCCGGTTGGTGTTCTCCTTCGACTCCGTGACGTTGGGCTGGTCGAACGGGTCGATGCCGAGTACGACGCCGGAGATGGCCGTGGCGTACTCCCAGGCGAGGAAGTGCGCGCCCAGCGGGCCGTTGACGGCCAGGTCCGGGTTCACCCCACCGCCGGGAACCGCCCCGGCCGCCAGCGCACCGCCGTAGGTCACGGTCAACACGTCCTCGCCGGTCGCCCCGGGGCTGTCCGGCCCTTCGACCACCACCGGCAGGATGCCGATGCCGTTCTTGCCGGTCGATTCGGCGATCAGCTGCTCGATCCAGTCCCCGAGGCCCTCGATGCCGCTGCCGTCGGAGACCAGCGCCACCTTGTCCCGGCCGGTGGTGGCTGCGGCACCGAGCGCCGCGCCGAGCGCCAGTGCGGGGTTGTCCCCGTCCCGGGGCAGCGACTCCGCCAGGGCCTCGGCCTCGTCGAGGAGAGCGGCCACGTCCACACCGGCCAGGGCCGCCGGAACCAGGCCGAACGCGGTCAGCGCGGAGTACCTGCCGCCCACCTCCGGGTCGGCCAGCACCACGAACGCTCCCATGTCGGCGGCGGTCGCCGCCAGGGGGGAGCCAGGGTCGGTGACGATGACGAACCGCCGCCCCGCCTCCGCCTCGGTCAGACCGGCGTCGAGGAACGCCTGCCAGTAGGCGCGCCGGTGGCTGTCGGTCTCCACTGTGGAGCCGGACTTGCTGGCGACCACCACGACGGTACGGTCGAGCCGGTCGGTGATCGCGGCCCGGACCTGACCGGGGTCGGTGGTGTCGAGCACGGTAAGCGGCCGGCCCATGGTGCATGCGATGACCTCGGGGGCCAGCGAGGAGCCCCCCATCCCGGCCAGCACCACATGGTCGAGGTCACCCAACTCGGCCTTCAGTTCGGCGAGTTGGGGGAGCAGTTCCCGGCTGCGCCGGAAGGTGTCTACCCAGCCGAGCCGGATCTTCGCCTCCTCCTGCGCGTCCGGCCCCCACAGGGTCGGGTCCTTGTCCGCCAGCCGCCCGGGCGCGTTGTCGGCCACCAGGGCCGCCCGGGTGGAGGCCGCGGCGGAGCGGTCCACCGCCTCCGCGCCGTACACGGCCAACCCGGCCGATGCCTCGACCGGGCCGTCCAACAGGTCGCTCGTTGCCCTGCTCACGCGTTTCCTCCCGCCGCTTGTGCAGCCCGAGCCGACTCCTGGGCGGCCGTGTTGGGCCTGTTTTCACCGTGCGTTGCCGCTTCGAGGGACTTGCGGACGCCAACGAGCAGTTCCTGCCAGCTGGTGGCGAACTTCTCCACGCCCTCCCGCTCCAGGGTATTGATCACATCGTCGAAGTCGATGCCCTGGGCGATCAGGTCGGCCAGGACCTTACGGGCGTCGTCGTAGTTGCCGCTGACGGTGTCACCCCGGGTCTCGCCGTGCTCGGCGTACGCGTGGATGACCGGCTCCGGCATGGTGTTGACGGTGCCCGGCGCGACCAGTTCCTCGACGTAGACCACGTCCCGGTAGTCGGGGTTCTTGGTCGAGGTCGACGCCCACAGTGGGCGTTGCGGGTGGGCGCCGGCGTCGGCCAGCGCCTGCCACCGGTCCGAGGAGAACACCTCGGAGTAGCGCTCGTAGGCCAGCCGGGCGTTGGCGATCGCCGCCTTGCCCCGCAGCGCCCTGGCCTCGGTCGTACCGATCTTCTCCAGCCGGGCGTCGACCTCGGTGTCGACCCGGGAGACGAAGAACGACGCCACCGACCCGATCCGGCTGAGGTCGTGCCCGTTGGCCCGGGCCTGCTCCAGCCCGGCCAGGAACGCCTCCATCACCTGCGTGTAGCGGTCCAGCCCGAAGATCAAGGTCACGTTGACGCTGATCCCCTCGGCCAGCGTCGCGGTGATGGCCGGCAGCCCGGCCTCGGTCGCCGGAATCTTGATGTAGAGATTGGGCCGGTCGACCAGCCACCACAGGGCCTTGGCCTCGGCCACGGTCTGCTCGGTCTCGTACGCCAGCCGGGGGTCCACCTCGATCGAGACCCGACCGTCGACACCGCCGGAGTTGTCGTACGCGGGACGCATCACGTCGCATGCCCAGCGCACGTCGTACGTGGTGAGCATCCGGACCGCCTCCTCGACGGTCACGCCGCGTCGGGCCAGGTCGCGCAGTTGCCAGTTGTACTCGTCAGCGTCGCTGAGCGCCTTCGCGAAGATGGTCGGGTTGGTGGTCACCCCGACCATGTGCTTCTCGCGACGTAGCTGGTCGAGCCCGCCGGAGCTGAGCCGTACCCGGGAAAGATCATCGAGCCAGACCGCGACACCCGCGGCGGTCAGCTCACCCAACCTGTCAGTCATTCCCTCGCTCCCTCAGTTGCCGGTGGTGGTGCCGGTGATCTGACCGACCCGGGTGAGCGACGCGTGGGCGGCGGCCACGACCCGGTCGGGAGTGAATCCGAACTGCTCGTAGAGGACGCTGTACGGCGCGCTGGCACCGTAGTGCTCCAGGCTCACGCTCTCGCCGCAGTCACCGACCAGGTCCCGCCAGGACATCGCGATCCCGGCCTCGACGCTGACCCGGGCCCGTACGCCACGTGGCAGCACCGACTCGCGGTACGCCTCGTCCTGCGCCCGGAACCACTCCTGGCAGGGCATCGAGACCACCCGGGTGGGCGTGCCCTCGGCCTCCAGCCGCTCCCGGGCGGTGAGGCAGAGCTGCACCTCGGAGCCGGTGCCGATGAGGATCACCTGCGGCTGGGCGTCGGAGGCCTCGGCCAGCACGTAGCCACCCTTGGCCGTACCGTCGGCCGGGGCCAGCGTGCCCCGGTCCAGCACCGGCAGGTTCTGTCGGGTCAGGGCCAGCGCGGTGGGCCGGTCGGTGTGCAGCAGCGTCTCCCGCCAGGCGATGGCGGTCTCGTTGGCGTCGGCCGGGCGTACCACGTCCAGGCCGGGGATGGCCCGCAGCGAGGTCAGGTGCTCGACCGGCTGGTGGGTCGGGCCGTCCTCGCCGAGGCCGATCGAGTCGTGCGTCCAGACGTAGGTCACCGGGAGCTTCATCAGCGCGGCCAGCCGGACCGCCGGACGCATGTAGTCGCTGAAGACCAGGAAGGTGCCGCCGTACGGCCGGGTGCCGCCGTGCAGGGCGATGCCGTTGAGGATCGCGCCCATGGCGTGCTCGCGGATGCCGAAGTGCAGCGTGCGACCGTACTCGTGGCCGGGGAACGCCTTGGTGGCGTACTCACTGGGCACGAACGAGGGCTCGCCCTCCATGGTCGTGTTGTTGCTCTCGGCCAGGTCGGCCGAGCCGCCCCACAGTTCGGGCAGCACCGGGGCGAGGGCGTTGAGCACCTTGCCGGAGGCGGCCCGGGTGGCGATCGGCTTGGCGTCCGCCGGCCAGGTCGGCAGCGCCTCGGTCCAGCCCGCCGGCAGCGCACGAGCGGCCAGCCGGTCGTGCAGCGCCTTGCGCTCCGGGAAGGCCAGCGCCCAGGCCTGGTACGCCTGATCCCATTCCGCGCGTGCCTGCCGGCCCCGCTGGAGCACCTCGCGGGCGTGGGCCAGCACCTCGTCGTCCACCGCGAAGTGCTGCGCGGGGTCGAAGCCGAGCAGTTCCTTGGTGGCGGCCACCTCGTCGGCACCGAGCGCGGAGCCGTGGATCTTTCCGGTGTTCTGCTTCGTCGGGGCGGGCCAGCCGATGATGGTACGCAGGGCAATGAACGAGGGCCGCTCGGTCTCGGCCTTCGCGGCCATCAGCGCGGCGTACAGCGCCTGTAGGTCCTCCTTGTAGTGCCCGTCGTCCGGGTCACCGGCCCGCCAGTCGACGGTCTGTACGTGCCACCCGTACGCGGCGTAGCGGGCGGCCACGTCCTCGCTCTTGGCGATGCGGGTGTCGTCCTCGATGGAGATCTCGTTGTCGTCGTAGATGAGGGTCAGGTTGCCGAGCTTCTGGTGTCCGGCCAGCGAACTGGCCTCGTGGCTGATGCCCTCCTCGATGTCCCCGTCCGAGGCGATGCACCAGATGTGGTGGTCGAAGACGGAGGTGCCGGGCTTGGCGTCCGGGTCGAGCAGTCCCCGCTCACGACGGGCGGCCATCGCCATGCCGACGGCGTTGCCCACACCCTGGCCCAGTGGCCCGGTGGTGGTCTCCACACCGGCCGTGTGTCCGTGCTCGGGGTGGCCCGGGGTCAGCGAACCCCACTGGCGCAGCGACCGTAGGTCCTCGATGCCGAGTCCGTAGCCGGCGAGGAAGAGCTGGACGTAGAGGGTGAGACTGGTGTGGCCGGCGGAGAGCACGAACCGGTCCCGGCCGGTCCAGTCAGGGGCGGACGGGTCGTGCCGCATGACCTTGTTGAACAGCAGGTAGGCGGCGGGTGCCAGGCTCATCGCCGTACCGGGGTGACCGTTGCCGGACTTCTCCACGGCGTCGATGGCCAGGACACGGGCGGTGTCTACGGCGCGGCGGTCGAGATCGGACCAGTTCAATGGGTCTTGCGTGGGACTGTTGGCAGCCACGTTCTCTGTGCTCCTTGGCAGTGGGCGGAACCCTCACTGTTGACCCTAGCGATCGTCCCTAAACGTACGCCCGCGGATCGTGTATGCCGTCTAGGCAGCGTTGCGAAGAGCGACCGGATCGGCGTGGACGTGTGATGACGGGCACCGTTGACGGGTCGCCCGGGCAGCGCAAATGTCGCCGCGTAGGCTGTCGGTCGGCGTGCAGATCGGGACCGGTCGCCGCTGATCCGAAACTCCCGCGCCGACGCTGGAAGGTTGGCAGTTCGTGAGCATGATCACCGAGCCTCCTGTCGCCACCGGCCCTAGTGCCCCGAACGCCACCGAGGTGGCAGTCGGCACCCGGGGTCGACAGAGCGGCGGTGCCGGGGCGGTGATCCGGGCCTATGTTTCGCTCACCAAGCCCCGGATCGTGGAGTTGCTGCTGGTCACGACCGTGCCGGCGATGATGCTGGCTGCGCAGGGGCTGCCGTCGCTGTGGCTGACGCTCGTCGTGCTGGTCGGTGGCGCGTTGGCCGCCGGCGGGGCCAGTGCGCTGAACTGCTACATCGACCGGGACATCGACCTGTTGATGCGGCGGACCAAGCGGCGGCCGTTGCCGACCCATGTGGTGGCTCCGCGTAACGCGCTGATCTTCGGGCTGGTGCTGGCGGCGGTGTCGGTGACGCTGATGGCGACCTTCACCAACTGGTTGGCCACCGTCCTGACCGTTGCGTCGATCGCCTACTACGACCTCGTCTACACGTTGTGGCTCAAGCGCACCACCGCACAGAACACCTTCTGGGGTGGCATCTGTGGGGCGGCGCCGGTGCTGATCGGTTGGGCCGCGGTCACCGGGTCGCTGCCGCCGGCGGCGTGGGCACTGTTCGCGGTGGTCTTCTTCTGGCAGTTGCCGCACTTCTACGCCCTGGCGATCAAGTACAAGGTCGACTACGCCCGCGCCGGGATCCCGATGCTGCCCGTGGTGGCCTCGGTCCGGCGGGTCAACCTGGAGATCCTCGTCTACACCTGGTTGACTGTGCTGTCGTCACTGGTCGTGTGGCCGCTGGGGATGAGCCCGATCTACGGGATCACCGCAGTGGTGGTGGGGGCGGTCTTCCTGCTGGAGGCCCACCGGTTGGCGCGTCGATCCAGTCGGGGAGAGGCGATCAAACCGATGCGCCTGTTCCACTGGTCGACGACCTACCTCACCATCCTGTTTGCAGCAGTTGCACTCGATGCGTTGATCTGAGTATATTTCGCAATTGTTCGCGGTGAAATGTCTTGTTTGTCTGCTTTGTCATAAAAACAACAAATATTTCACCATGAGCCGATTTAGTTGCCCCCAGAAGGCCTTTGCCCCGCTTCGCCGGGCTGCTATATCGGGATAAAGCGGGATAAACCACCCAAAATTCCCGCCCTGACCTGGGCAGTGACGAGGTAATAGGCGTCACAAATAATCGGGAGCTGGGACGCACGCGAACGGAGCTCTGCTTACGCTTCGCGCTATGGCAGATGGTTCCGATACGACGCTGACGGCCGATCAGGCCGTCGTGACCCAGTCTCCGAGCGGCCTGGTTGCCGGCATTCGGGCATTCGCCGCCGGGCACGGCGGCGCAAAGGCGGTCATCGAGTACGTCGGCAAGCGGGGTGCCCGGATCGTCCTGGTGGGAGGGGACGGCGCCTGGGCGGACCAGTTCGCAGAGGGCACCGACGTGGCACGGCTGGCCTGCGTCCGAGCAGGGGTGGACGTGGAGAACGAGTGGGAGCGCGAGCTGATGGATCAGATGCGCCCGAGCAACGACCTGTGGCGCTCGATGGCCCGGCGGACGCTGGCCCGCTGAATGCCGTCCGACAGCCAGGCGGTGCTGTGTGACCGGCCAGCATCGCGCTGGTCACCTGTGCCGCGCTGCCTGAGCTGGATGACGACGAACGGTTGTTGCTGGCTCCGTTGATGGACCTGGGAGCAGCCGCCGAGCCGGTGATCTGGGCGGCCTGGGGATCCTCTCCTCCCGCCACTCTTTTTCCACCACCATTGGGCGGGCGGCGCACCCATTTCGCGACCGGCACCGGGACGGGGTGCCGTATCCGGACAGTGGCCGAGGAGCCTGTCGAGCTGCTGGCGCAGACGGGGCGGGCTGATCGTCAGCCCGCAAACGAGGCGGGCTGATCGTCACCCCGCAAACGAGGCGGGAGGACCGTCGCCCCGTGCGGTCGGAGACCGCCCAGCCCATCGGAGACCCGTTCAGTGTTCGGAGCTGCTTAGCCTTCGGCGACCCGTTCGGTATTTCGGAGACCGCTCAGCCCTTCGGGGTGTCAGCAGTTGGTGCGCCACCACCGGGCGAGTCGTTGGCGCTACCAGCTCGACAGGCGACGAGAGAGCCGGCCGTAAACGAACGCTGCACGAGAACGCAGGGTTCACCAGCGCGTCCACGGACCGGGCCGGACGGCACTCGGCCCGTGACTCCAACACGGAAGTCACGGGCCGAGGTCTGGCCGAGGGGTTCGGGTCAGCGTACGGCCAGTGGGGTTTGCTGATCGGAGTCGGCGGGCGAGGTGGCGGTCGGGGCCGGGGAAGCGGCGGCCGCTGGCCGGCGGATCGCGGCGGCCCAGAGCACCGCGAGGGTGGCCAGCCAGACCAGGCAGGAGCCGAACATGTGCAGGCCCACCAGGATGCCGGGCAGGTGGGTGAAGTACTGGACGAAGCCGATGAGGCCCTGGCCGAGCTCGACTGCGATCAGCACCAGGGCGGCCCGCGCCGCCCGCTCGGCACCGACCGCACGGAACGCGAACCACAGCGCTATCGAGAGGCCGAGCAGCAGGAAGACCAGGTCGACGTGTGCCTGCGAGAGCGACTCGGGGTCGATGTCGATGCGTTTGGCGTTCTGGTCGCCGGCGTGTGGCCCGCTTCCGGTGACCCAGGTGCCGACCACCAGCACGGCCGCGCTGACCACGGTGGTGAGCCAGGCCAGCGTACGCAGCGGGGCGGGCACGGCCGGCGGGGCCGCGGTGCCGGTGTCGGTCGTCTCGCGCCAGAAGGCGTAACCCGCGGCGATGACCGCTATCGAGGCGAGGAAGTGCAGCCCGACCACCCAGGGGTTGAGGTTGCTGAGCACGGTGAACCCGCCGATGACGGCCTGCGCCGGGATGCCCAGGAACACGGCGATCGAGAGATGAACGAGTGACTTGCGCCGGGGGCGCTGGGCCAGCGCGGAGAGCACCCCGAGGAGCGCGATCAGCCCGACTGCGAAGGTCAACAGCCGGTTGCCGAACTCAATCACCCCATAGATGCCCATTTCGGGCGTGGTGACGTAGGAGTCCTCGGTGCAGCGGGGCCACGTGGGGCAGCCCAGCCCTGACCCGGTGAGTCGTACGGCGCCGCCGGTGACGACGATACCGACGTTGGCGATGATCGAGGCCAGTGCGAGGCGGCTCAGCAGGCGTGGCCTGCCTAGAATCTCGCCGAATTGATTCACGTCGCGAATCCTACGCGTTGTAGTTTTTGTCACTGCGGGTGGAGTCCGTCCCCCGGTGGTGTGGATCACCAGGGGATGGATTTGCGGGTGCCCACCCAAATACGTAACGTTGGCGTTGTGAAAAACCCGGCGGTGCTCTCCGAGCGTGAGTCGGCGGCCGACCAGGCCGTCGGTGCCGCCGTACCCGCTGCCACCGGGGCCGATCTTCGCACCCGCGACCGGGTGACCCAACTGCTGCTGGAGCACGGCGCGGCCACGGCCGCACAGCTCGGCGCGGAGCTGGGCCTCAGCTCGGCCGCGATCCGTCGGCACCTTGACGCGATGCTGGCCGACGGAGACGTGATCTCCCGTGAGCAGTCGGTGCGCGGTCGTCGTACGCGGGGACGACCCGCCAGGGTCTTCCTGCTCACCGACGCGGCGCGGGGACGCTGTGGCACCCACACCTACGACGGCCTGGCTACCGCCGCCCTGCGCTGGATCGCCCAGCAGGGGGGTGCGCAGGCCGTGGCGGCCTTCGCCGCCGAGCAGGTGGCGGCACTGGAGGCGCGCTGCCAGGCCGCCCTGGCCGACGCAGCCGACGAGCCCCTGGCCCGGGCGGAGGCACTCGCCGCCACCCTGACCGCCGAGGGCTACGCTGCCAACGCGTCCACGATCGCCTCGGGTGGCCAACTGTGCCAGCACCATTGCCCGGTGGCGCAGGTGGCCGCCGAGTTTCCCCAGCTGTGCGAGGCCGAGACCGAGGTCATCTCCCGCCTGATCGGCACCCATGTGCAGCGCCTGGCCACCATCGCGCACGGCGACGGGGTGTGCACCACGCACATTCCAGCTCAATCCGGGCGTGCTCAGACCGGTAAGACAGTCACCACTGTGAGGACAGATAGATGACCGAGCAGATCGTCCCGCCCATGTCCCAGGAGGAGCAGCTCGCCGCTCTGGGCCGCTACGAATACGGCTGGGCCGATTCCGACGTGGCCGGTGCGGCGGCCCAGCGCGGTCTGAACGAGGCCGTAGTGCGGGACATCTCCGCCAAGAAGAGCGAGCCGGCCTGGATGCTCGACCTGCGCCTGAAGGGGCTGCGGCTCTTCGGGCGTAAGCCGATGCCGGCCTGGGGCGCGGACCTCACCGGGATCGACTTCGACAACATCAAGTACTTCGTCCGGTCCACCGAGAAGCAGGCCGCCAGCTGGGAGGACCTGCCCGAGGACATCAAGCGGACCTACGACAAGCTGGGCATCCCCGAGGCGGAGAAGCAGCGGCTGGTCGCCGGTGTCGCGGCGCAGTACGAGTCCGAGGTCGTCTACCACAAGATCCGTGAGGACCTCGAGGAGCAGGGCGTCGTCTTCCTCGACACCGACACCGCGCTCAAGGAGCACGAGGACCTCTTCAAGGAGTACTTCGGCACGGTGATCCCGGTCGGCGACAACAAGTTCGCCGCGCTGAACACCTCGGTGTGGTCCGGCGGCTCGTTCATCTACGTGCCGAAGGGCGTGCACGTGGAGATCCCGCTACAGGCCTACTTCCGGATCAACACCGAGAACATGGGCCAGTTCGAGCGGACCCTGATCATCGTCGACGAGGGTGCGTACGTGCACTACGTCGAGGGTTGCACCGCTCCGATCTACTCCTCCGACTCGCTGCACAGCGCGGTCGTCGAGATCATCGTCAAGAAGAACGCCCGGTGCCGCTACACGACCATCCAGAACTGGTCGAACAACGTCTACAACCTGGTCACCAAGCGCGCCGTCTGCCACGAGGGCGCCACCATGGAGTGGGTCGACGGCAACATCGGCTCCAAGGTGACCATGAAGTACCCCGCCGTCTACATGACCGGTGAGCACGCCAAGGGCGAGGTGCTCTCGGTGGCCATGGCCGGTGAGGGACAGCACCAGGACGCCGGCGCCAAGATGGTGCACGCCGCGCCGCACACCTCCTCGACCATCGTGTCCAAGTCGATCGCCCGGGGTGGTGGGCGTACGTCGTACCGGGGTCTGGTGCAGGTGCTGGAGGGCTCGCACCACAGCAAGAGCACGGTCAAGTGCGACGCGCTGCTGGTCGACACCATCTCCCGCTCGGACACCTACCCGTACGTCGACATCCGCGAGGACGACGTGGCGATGGGGCACGAGGCGACCGTCTCCAAGGTCAGCGAGGACCAGCTCTTCTACCTGATGAGCCGGGGCCTGAGCGAGGACGAGGCGATGGCGATGATCGTGCGTGGCTTCATCGAGCCGATCGCCAAGGAACTGCCGATGGAGTACGCCCTGGAGCTCAACCGCCTGATCGAGCTCCAGATGGAGGGCGCGGTCGGCTGACGCCGCCCGTACCCGCTCGGAGAGTCCGCGAGACGAACGCAAGGATGAGATGACTACGCAGGCTTTCGCGCCGCCCACGACCAAGTCAGAGGTGCTGCGCTCGTACGATGTCGCCGACTTCCCGGCTCTCACCGGGCTGGAGGAGGACTGGCGTTTCACCCCGCTGAAACGGCTGCGTGGGCTGGCCGACGGCAAGTTCGTCGCGACCGCCGGCAAGCTGCGCTACGAGTTCGACGCGCTGCCGGACGGCGTCACGTTCAGCGGGGTGCACGAGGGCGACCCGCGGATCGGCAGCGTGCTGACCCCGTTCGACCGGATCAGCGCACTGGCCCACGGTGAGGCGGGCGAGGCGGTCGTCATCGCGGTCGCGCCGGAGACCCGGCCGGCCGAGCCGGTGACGATCCGGCTGGTCGGGCTCGGTGCCGATGGTGCCTCGTTCGGGCACACCTTCGTGGAGGTGGGCCGGTTCGCCGAGGTGACCCTGGTGCTGGAGCAGACCGGATCGGTCACGCTGGCCGACAACGTCGAGGTCGAGGTGGCCGAAGGGGCGAAGCTGACCCTGGTCACCGTCGCGGACTGGGCGTCGGATGCGGTCCAGGCCCAGCACCTGCGGATCCGGCTCGGCCGGGACGCCAAGGTCACGCACGTGCAGGTCACCCTCGGTGGCGACCTGGTACGCCAGTTCACCAGCGTCGACTACACCGGTCGGGGCGGCGAGGCCGAGCTCTACGGGCTCTACTTCGCCGACGCCGGGCAGCACCTGGAGCACCGGCAACTCGTCGACCACACCGTTCCCGACTGCCGCAGCTACGTCGGCTACCGGGGGGCGTTGCAGGGCGACAGCGCGCACACCGTCTGGGTGGGTGACGTGTTGATCCGGGCCGCCGCGACCGGCACCGACACGTACGAGATCAACCGGAACCTGTTGCTCAGCGACGGGGCCCGGGCGGACTCCGTACCGAACCTGGAGATCGAGACCGGTGAGGTGGCCGGGGCCGGCCACGCCAGCGCGACCGGCCGGTTCGACGACGAGCAGCTGTTCTACCTGATGGCCCGGGGTATCCCGGAGGCCGAGGCCCGCAAGCTGGTGGTCCGGGGCTTCTTCGCCGAGTTGGTCAACAAGATCCCGGTCGAGGAACTGCGTGACCGGCTCGGCGAGACCATCGAGGCCCGGCTGTCCAAGGCCGGTGCCTGATGAGCGACCTCGGTGCGGCTTCCCCGATGATCCGGATCTGCTCGGTCGAGGACGTGCCCAAGGGCAGCGTGATCAGCGCCGACGTCGAAGGCACCCAGATCGCGGTGGTGCATGCCGAGGACGGCAGCGTCTACGCGATCTACGACCAGTGTTCGCATGCCGCCGTCGCGCTCTCCGAGGGCGAGGTCGACGGTTGCACGCTCGAGTGCTGGCTGCACGGCTCCCGCTTCGACCTGCGTACCGGTGAGCCGACCGGGCTGCCCGCCACCGAACCCGTCCCTGTCTACCCCGTCGAGATCCGCGACGGCGACATCTATCTCAGCCTTACGCCAAGTAATGGAGTTACCCCGTGAGTGTTCTGGAGATCCGTGACCTGCAGGTGTCGGTCAAGCTGCCCGACGGCGAGCTGAAGCCGATCCTGGCCGGGGTCGACCTGACCGTACGGGCGGGCGAGACCCACGCCATCATGGGCCCCAACGGGTCGGGCAAGTCGACGCTGGCCTACTCGATCGCCGGCCACCCGAAGTACGAGATCACCGGTGGTTCGGTGACCCTCGACGGCGAGGACGTGCTGGCCATGTCCGTGGACGAGCGGGCCCGCGCCGGGCTCTTCCTGGCGATGCAGTACCCGGTCGAGGTGCCGGGTGTCTCGGTGGCCAACTTCCTGCGTACCGCGAAGACCGCGATCGACGGTGAGGCACCGAAGCTGCGGACCTGGGCCGGTGAGCTGCGCGGCGCGATGGAGCGGCTGCAGATGGACCCGGCGTTCGCCCAGCGCAACGTCAACGAGGGCTTCTCCGGCGGTGAGAAGAAGCGGCACGAGATCGTGCAGCTCGAACTGCTCAAGCCGAAGATTGCGATCCTCGACGAGACCGATTCCGGCCTGGACGTCGACGCCCTGCGGGTGGTCAGCGAAGGGGTCAACCGGGTCGGCGAAACCGGGCAGACCGGCCTGCTGCTGATCACCCACTACACCCGGATCCTGCGCTACATCAAGCCCGACTTCGTACACGTCTTCGTGGCCGGGCGGATCGTCGAGCAGGGCGGGCCGGAGTTGGCCGACAAGTTGGAGGCCGAGGGCTACGAGCGGTACGTGGCCGGAGCCGGTGCGGCGCGAGCCTGAGTAGAAGGGTGCCGCCGGAGATGAGCATCATCGCAATCCCGCAGGGGATGCCGCAGTACGACGACGTGCCCCGGTACGACGTCGCGAAGGTGCGCGCCGACTTCCCGATCCTGGACCGGATGATCAACGGGCATCCGATGGTCTACCTGGACAGCGCCAACACCTCGCAGAAGCCGCGGCAGGTGATCGACGCCGTGCGGGAACACAACGAGCGGCACAACGGCAACGTCTCCCGCTCGGTGCACACGCTGGGCACCGAGGCGACCGAGGCGTACGAGGGCGCGCGGGCGAAGGTGGCCGCCTTCATCAACGCGTCCAGCCCGGACGAGGTGGTGTTTACCAAGAACTCCACCGAGGCGATCAACCTGGTGGCGTACGCCTTCTCCAACGCCTCCCTCGACCCGGCCGCAGACCCGCGGTTCCGGCTGGGGCCGGGCGACGAGGTGGTCATCTCCGAGATGGAGCACCACTCGAACATCGTGCCCTGGCAGTTGCTGTGCCAGCGCACCGGCGCCACGCTGCGCTGGTTCAGCGTGACCGAGGGGGGTCGACTCGACGAGTCGAACCTCGAGGAACTGGTCACCGAGCGGACGAAGATCGTCTCGATCGTGCACATGTCCAATATCCTCGGCACCATCAACGCCACCGCGCGGATCACCGAGCGGGTCCGCCAGGTCGGCGCGCTGCTGATGCTCGACTGCTCGCAGTCGGTGCCCCACCAGCCGGTCGACGTGGTGGACCTGGACGCCGACTTCATCGCCTTCACCGGACACAAGATGTGCGGGCCGACCGGGATCGGCGTGCTCTGGGGGCGGACCGAGCTGCTGGCGGCCATGCCGCCGGTGCTCGGCGGTGGTTCGATGATCGAGACCGTGACGATGCAGGGGTCGACCTTCGCGCCGCCGCCGGCCCGGTTCGAGGCGGGTACCCCGCCGATCGCCGAGGCGGTCGGGCTCGGTGCGGCCGTCGACTACCTGACCGGGATCGGGATGCGGGCCGTGCAGTGGCACGAGAAGGAGATCACGGCCTACGCGTTGGATGCTCTGGCCACGGTCCCCGGGTTGCGGATCTTCGGTCCGGTCGTACCGATCGGTCGGGGCGGCACGATCTCGTTCGCGCTCGACGGGGTCCACCCGCACGACGTGGGCCAGATCCTCGACGCCGAGGGTGTGCAGGTGCGGGTCGGCCACCACTGTGCCCGGCCGGTCTGCGTGCGCTACGGCGTACCGGCGACGACCCGCGCCTCGTTCTACCTGTACACCACCACGGGTGAGATCGACGCGCTGGTGCGTAGCCTTGAACAGGCGCGGAAGGTGTTCGGCTGATGCAGATCGACCAGCTCTACCAGGAGATCATCCTGGACCACTACAAGAATCCGCACGGGCGCGGACTGCGGGAGCCCGCCGGTGACGCGTACCGGGTCGCCGAGGCGCACCATGTCAATCCGACCTGCGGTGACGAGGTGACCGTACGGGTCGCCACGGCTGACGGCGTGCTGGCTGACATCTCGTACGACGGCGCGGGCTGCTCGATCAGCCAGGCATCGGCCAGCGTGCTGCACGAACTGCTCCAGGGCCGGGGAGCGGACGAGGCGTCTGCGGTGCACCAGGCATTCGTCGAGCTGTTGTCCGGCCGGGGTCAGGTGACCCCGGACGAGGATGTGCTGGGGGACGGGGTGGCGTTTGCCGGCGTCGCCCGTTACCCAGCCCGCGTGAAGTGTGCGTTGCTGCCGTGGATGGCGTTCAAGGACGCTGCGGCACGCGCCGGGGTGGGCGTGAGCCCGGAGGTGAAGACACCATGAGTTCCGAAGAGACCGCAGCCGTGGCAGAGCCGGTAGCTCCGGCCGAGTCGGGCCCCGGGACGGCCACCACCAAGGCTGCCATCGCCGACATCGAAGAGGCGATGAAGGACGTCGTCGACCCCGAGTTGGGCATCAACGTCGTCGACCTCGGTCTGGTCTACGGGGTGCACGTGGACGACGACAACGTCGCGACCCTGGACATGACGCTGACCTCGGCAGCCTGCCCGTTGACCGACGTCATCGAGGACCAGGCCCGCCAGGCGCTGACCACCGGTCCCGGTGGCGGGCTGGTGAGCGACATGCGGATCAACTGGGTGTGGCTGCCGCCATGGGGCCCGGACAAGATCACCGACGAGGGGCGCGACCAGCTCCGGGCGCTCGGCTTCAACGTCTGACCGTCGTCGATCGGGACCCGGCACCGGCTGTCATCGGTGCCGGGTCCCGATCGTGTTGAGTCGGTCCCGATCGTGCCGGGATGGGTCCTGATTGTGTTGAGTCGGTGCCGATCGTGCCGGGTGGGTCCCGGAAGGACCGGACACGTTCCGGCGTCCGTGGCGGCATGGTCGATGCCGGTGTCGTGACGGCCTCGGTATATCGGTTGCCCAGCGGGCTCCGGGTGCCCACGATGAACCCGTGATCAAGTCGACGTCGCAGTCCGCCGTCCTGGTTGTCCCGGCCACCGTCGCCGGGCGACAGCAGGCCGGCCGACCGGCGGCGTCGACCCCCACGCCACGTACATGATCGACGCTCTGCTGGCCGGGCTGTTGGCCGGCTACGGCGTCGCCGTGCCCGTCGGTGCCATCGCGATCCTCGTCATGGGGCTGGCGGCCCGTACCTCACTGCGGGTGGGCGTCGCCGCGGCGATGGGTGTGGCGACCGCTGACGGTATCTACGCCGTCGTCGCGGTACTGGGCGGGGCTGCGCTGGCCGGTCTGATCGAGCCGGTCGCGGGGCCGCTGCGGTGGGTCGCGGCGGCGATCCTCGTCGCGCTGGCCGGGCACACCGCGGTCGCCGCGATCCGGCGGTACGGCAACCCCGCACCGGCCGCCCGGAGCGGTCGGGGGCTGGCCACCCCGGGCCGGGCGTACGCCGGACTGCTGGCGTTGACGATGCTCAACCCGATGACGGTGGTCTACTTCGCGGCGCTTGTCCTCGGCCGGCAGACGGCCGACGGGATGACCTTCGTCGAGGCGATGGTCTTCGCCGTAGCCGCCCTCGTCGCCTCCGCGAGCTGGCAACTGCTGGTGGCCACCGGCGGTTCACTCGTCGGGCGGCTGCTGACCGGCGCTCGTGGCCAACTGTTCACCGCACTCGGGTCGAGCGTGCTGATCGTGGCGTTGGTGGTCGGCATGCTGCTGCCCCGGTGACGTCCGACCGCTCGGCCCGTGGCGTACCGTTGCGGGCATGCGCAGCAGACCCGCCGCCGGCGGTGGCCGGTGGGTCGAGGTCGCCCCGGCCCGTCTGGCCCGGTGGATCGACGGTTTCACCGCCCGGCACGGCCCGTCCCGGACCACCATTCAGCCGTACGGTGTCCTGCTGGACGCCCCCGACGGTGCCCGCGCCGAACTGCACGCCCCGCCGGGCGTGCCGGCCGCGACGGAGCTGGACGGCTTTCTCGCCGCCGTAACGGCTCCCCGTCGGCTGGGCCTGCTGCTGGCCCGCAAGGGGGCGGTGGCGGTGGGGATCGCCGACGGCGAACGCCTGGTGGTATCCAAGGTGGACACCCGATACGTGCAGGGACGGACTGCGGCGGGCGGCTGGTCCCAGCAGCGGTTCGCCCGCCGACGGGACAACCAGGCCAGGGCGGCGATGGCCGACGCGGGGGAGTTGGCCGTCCGACTGCTGTTGCCAGCGGTCGACACGCTGGCCGCGCTGGTGCCCGGCGGGGACCGCCGGGCGATCGACACGATCCTCGCCGACCGGCGGCTGGCCGCGCTGGCCGCGCTCCGGTCGGACCGGTTGCTGGACGTGCCCGAGCCCCGGCACGCGGTCCTGGTCGACGCCATCGGTGCTGCCCGAGCGGTCCGGATCCTGGTGCGTGACCCGCTGCCCGGGCCGGATGTCGCCGCTGCTGCTCCCGGCCCGGGGGAGAGCCCGCTCTGAGTCGGGCCCGCCGCTGCCCGGCCGCGACAGCTCAGCGTCGGTCGGCCAACGCCAAGCCGTCCGCTGCCGGGCTCGCCGGTGTCGTGACTAGCCACGCAGCCGGGGCCAGAGGAACTCCAGGATCAGCGCCCACATGAAGGCCAGCTGGGCATTGTCGGACGCTGCTCCGTGCCCGCCCTCGACGTTCTCGTAGTAGGACACGTCGTGTCCCGCCTCGCGTAGTCGGGCCACCATCTTCCGGGCATGCCCGGGATGCACGCGGTCGTCCCGGGTGGAGGTGACGAACAGTGCCGGCGGGTATGTCGTGGTCTCGCTGACGTTGTGGTACGGCGAATACTCGCGCAGGTAGGCCCAGTCCGCCTCGTCGTCCGGGTCGCCGTACTCCGCCATCCAGGACGCACCGGCCAGCAGCTTGTGATAGCGCCGCATGTCCAGCAGCGGGACCCGCGCGACCACCGCCCCGAACAGGTGCGGGTAGCGGGTCAGCATCACCCCCATCAGCAGTCCGCCGTTGCTGCCGCCCTCGATCCCGAGCCGGGACGGTACGGTGATGCCCCGCTGCACCAGGTCGGCGGCGACCGCCGCGAAGTCCTCGTACGCCCGGGGCCGGTTCTCCCGGATCGCGCAGCGGTGCCACGCCGGGCCGTACTCACCCCCGCCCCGGATGTTGGCCACCACGTACGTACCGCCCCGGGCCAGCCAGCCACGGCCGATGACCCCGTTGTAGCTGGGGGTCCTCGACAGTTCGAAACCGCCGTATCCGCTGAGCAGGGTCGGCCCGGCGGAACCGTCCGACGGTCCCACGACGAAGTACGGCACCTGCGTGCCGTCCGCCGAGGTGGCGAAGAACTGCCGGACCGACAGCCCGGTCGTGGCGAACAGTTCCGGCTCCTGCTTGACGGGCTCGAACCCGTCGCCGATCCGGCCGTAGTGCAGCGTGGTGGGACGGATGAAGCCGCCGCAGGACAGCAGGTACTCGTCGGTGTGGTCGGGATTGGTGGAGATGATCTCGGTGTGGTCGAACTCCGAGCCTCCGGCCAGCGGGCTACGGTGCCACCCCGTCTCCGTCGGGGTGAGCACCTCGAGTCGGCTGCGTACGTCCGACAGCATGGCGAGGACCAGGTGGTTACGGGTCCAGTAGTGGTGGTTCAGCGCGGTGCCCGGGTCGGGTTCGAAGAGCACGGTCAGCTCCCGTCCGCCGGCCAGGAACTCGTCGAACCGGGTGATCAGGGCGGCTCCGGCCGGGTAGGTCGTCGGGCCGACGGTCCACGCCGAGCGCAGCCGGATGAGCAGCCATTCGCGGTGGATGTCGATCTGCGCGTCGTCCGGCACCTCGATGCGGATCAGGTCACCGCCTTCGGTGCGAAGGTAAGTCTCGTTGCGGTAGAAGTCCAACCCACGGATCACCAGGTCACGCTCGAAGCCGGCGGTCGGGTCGCGCAGGGCGCCGACGCCGATGTCCTCGTGGTGCCCCTGGTAGACCGTGACCGCCTCCGCCAGTGGTGTCCCACGGCGCCACTGTTTGACGATCCGGGGATAGCCGGAGTCGGTCAGCGTCCCCGGCCCGAAGTCGGTGGCCACATAGATGTGGTCGAGGTCGATCCAACCGACGCTGCTCTTGGCCTCGGGCAGGTGGAAGCCGTCCTCGACGAAGACCCGGTCCTGTAGGTCGAACTCCCGTACCACGATCGCGTCGGAGCCGCCCCGGGAGAGACTGACCAGGCAGCGCCGATAGCCTGGCCGCAGGACGGTCGGGCCCTTCCAGACCCAGTTCTCCGCCTCCTCGGCGGCCAGCGCGTCGACGTCGAGGAGCACCTGCCAGTCCGGCTTCGGCCGGCGGTACTGCTCCAGCGTCGTACGCCGCCATACGCCCCGGGGGTGTGCCTCGTCCTGCCAGAAGTCGTAGAGGTGTTCGCCACGGAAGTGGGGCAGTGGTATCCGATCGTCGGCGTCGAGGACCTGCCGGAGCTCGGTCCGCAACCCGGGGAATGATGCGTTGCCGGTCAGCGTTGTGATGGTTTGGGCGTTCTGTTCCCGGACCCAGGCCGCAGGCCGTTCACCGCCGAGGTCCTCCAACCAGAGGAATCGGTCGACATGACTGGTTGTTTCGGTCATGTCGGCAACTCTGCCAACCAGTTGCCGCATGATCGCGGTACCGGTCATGATGCCGACTCATGATTTAACGATCTTGCTTGGGAAACCGGCGGAGGCGATCGTACGGCGGCGGGTACACTCGGACCCGTGCTGCTTTGCGAAGGCTGAACCGCCCCGTGCCGACGGCAGGTGAAACCCCGTCGGCGGATCCGCGTGCCCTGAATCAGCCTTCGATCCCGGAAGCGAGTCCCTCGATATGATCACTGCCACCGGCCTGGAACTGCGCGCCGGCGCCCGGATCCTGCTCTCGGACACCACCCTGCGGGTCCAACCCGGCGACCGGATCGGCCTGGTCGGCCGTAACGGTGCGGGCAAGACCACGACACTCAAGGTGCTGGCCGGCGAGGGGCAGCCCTACGCCGGTCAGATCGACCGCCGGGGCGCGGTGGGCTACCTCCCCCAGGACCCACGTACGGGCGACCTCGAAGTCACCGCCCGCGACCGGGTGCTCTCCGCCCGTGGTCTGGACACGCTCATGGCCCAGATGAAGGAACTCGAGCATCGGCTCGCCGATGGTGGGGACGAGCGCCTGGTCCGCCGGTACGGTGCGCTCGAGGACCAGTTCGCCGCCCTCGGTGGGTACGCCGCCGAGGCGGAGGCGGCCCGGATCTGCGCCAACCTGGGGCTGCCCGACCGGGTGCTGGCCCAGACCATCGGCACGCTCTCCGGCGGTCAGCGTCGCCGGGTCGAGCTGGCCCGGATCCTGTTCCGGGACGCCGGTGAGAACGGCGGCGGCATCCTGCTGCTGGACGAGCCGACCAACCACCTCGACGCCGACTCGATCACCTGGTTGCGTGGCTTCCTCAGCGGACACAAGGGCGGCCTGATCGTGATCAGTCACGACGCGAGCCTGCTGGAGGCGGTCGTCAACAAGGTGTGGTTCCTCGACGCCACCCGTTCCGTGGTGGACGGCTACAACCTCGGCTGGAAGGCGTACCTCGAACAGCGGGAGACCGACGAGCGGCGGCGTCGCCGGGAACGGGCCAACGCGGAGAAGAAGGCCGGCGCGCTGATGGCGCAGGCGGACAAGATGCGGGCCAAGGCGACCAAGACGGTCGCGGCGCAGAACATGGCGCGTCGGGCCGAGCGGCTGCTCTCCGGGTTGGAGGAGGTACGGGTCGCCGACCGCGTGGCCAAGGTGCGCTTCCCCAGTCCGGCACCCTGCGGCAAGACCCCGCTCACCGCGACCGGGCTGTCCAAGTCGTACGGCTCGCTGGAGATCTTCACCGACGTGAACGTCGCCGTCGACCGGGGATCGCGGGTGGCCATCCTCGGGCTCAACGGTGCCGGAAAGACCACGCTGCTGCGAATTCTCGGCGGGTTGTTGCCGTCGGACACCGGCGAGGTCCACCCCGGACACGGGCTTCGGCTGGGCTACTACGCCCAGGAACACGAAACGCTCGACGTGGACCGCAGTGTGCTCGACCACATGCGTAGTGCGGCATTTGAACAGTCGGACACTGATCTTCGTAAGATTTTGGGAGCGTTTCTCTTTTCCGGCGACGACGTCGACAAGCCGGCCGGTGTGCTCTCCGGCGGGGAAAAGACCCGGTTGGCGCTGGCCACGCTGGTCTGTTCCGGCGCGAATGTGCTGTTGCTCGATGAGCCCACGAACAACCTGGACCCGGTCAGCCGCGAACAGGTCCTCGACGCGATCGCCCGTTATCCCGGGGCGATCGTGCTGGTCACCCATGATCCGGGCGCGGTCATGGCACTCAAGCCGGACCGGGCGATCCTGCTGCCCGATGGTGACGAGGATGCCTGGAGTGACGACCTGTTGGAGTTGGTCGAGCTGGCCTGAGTGGTCGTCTCGCCGTACCAGAGCAGGTGCGACCAGCTCCGGGGATTCCAAAGACCCGGACACTCCTCAACTATTTGCGCAATCACGTTATCGGGAAACTGACACTGTTGTGCGTGTCGGTTGGCGAAGAGTTGATATCTAGCGCATGATCGTTCGAGGCGGTCTAATAGGTGGGACCGTATCGAACCGCACAGTCTGGGACGTGAGGAATCAACATGGCAGCCACCGGCACAGCCACCAGCACTGAGAAGGGTCGCCGGATCGTCGGAGCCGAGCGCCAGACGCTCGCCAAGGACCTGGTCAAGCGGTACACCTCCGGCGAGAGCATTCGCGCCCTGGCGGCCTCGACCGGCCGTTCCTACGGGTTCATCCACCGGGTGCTCACTGAGTCCGGCGTACAGCTGCGCCAGCGCGGCGGCGCTCGCCGTCGCAAGAAGGCGTGACCCGCACATCAACCTGGTCCGTCCTCGATCGTTTACGGTACACACCGTGACCGCAGACGACGAGGTTCGGCTGGAATGCGACGGGCCGGTAGCGATTGTCACGTTGTGCCGGCCCGACGTGCTCAATGCGCAGACCCCTGCCATGTGGCGGGCACTGCGTACGTTCTCCCGTGACCTGCCCGGCAGCGTGCGGGTTGTCGTGGTACGCGGGGCGGGCCGGTCGTTCTCGGCCGGGCTGGACCTGTCGGTTGCCGGTGGGACGGGTGAGGACTCGTTCGCCGGGCTGACCGCACTCCCGCCCGACGAGTGCGCCGAGCGCATCGCCGAGTTCCAGGCCGCCTTCACCTGGCTGCACCGACCGGACATCGTCTCCATCGCAGCCGTACGCGGCCACGCGATCGGGGCCGGGTTCCAGTTGGCGCTGGCCTGCGACCTGCGGGTGCTGGCCGACGACGCGAAACTGTCGATGGCCGAGGTGACGCTCGGCCTGGTACCGGACCTGGCGGGCACCAAGCGACTGGTCGACCTGGTCGGCTATGCCCGGGCGTTGGAGATCTGCGTTACCGGACGGCGGCTGGACGCGGCCGAGGCACAGCGGCTCGGCCTGGCGACCGTGGTCGTACCGCCGGACGACCTGGATGTCGCGGTGAACGACCTGACCGCGGCGATCCTGGCCGGCAACCGGGATGCGGTCGTCGAGATCAAGGTGCTGCTGGCGGGTGCCGCTGGCCGGTCCCCGGCAGAGCAGCAGCGGGCGGAGCGGGAGGCGCAGACCCGTCGCCTGCGGGATCTCGCCGGTCGCGGCGAGTAGTTCACCGGTTCGCACCGGTCGGTCCGCCGGGTCCGGCCTCCGGGCGACGGTGGTACGGGGACGCTGGTCCGCGTCGGCCGTCAGTGTGCGCCGGATACTCGGATAGTAAGGACCGGTCGGGAACAAACCGGTTACCTGTCAGGTTGTCGTAGTCGTCGGGAAGACTGGGCCGGCGGGTCGCAGACCCGTGATCCGCTTCCCGACTCGGCGGAGACAACGACATGGAGGTGACGGGTGTCCCACCCGATGGGCGGTAGTGGCTGGAGCATGCTGCGTTCGATGCGCAGCCAGGACGAGGTCACGGCGCACCGGTTGACCCGGGGCACCAGTCGGCGCATCGTCGCGTTCGCCCGCCCCTATCGGCGCGACATCGTCGTCTTCCTGATCACCGTGGTGCTGGCCGCCGTCATCGGCGTCGCCACCCCGGTGCTGGCCGGAGACGTCATCAACGCCATCAGCGGGGGCGGCCCGGAGGCCGGCAGCATCGTCGTACGGCTGGCGCTGTTCATCGCCGGTCTCGCCGTCGTCGACGCCCTGCTGTCCCTGGCCCAACGTTGGTACTCGGCCCGGATCGGCGAGGGCATCATCCTCGACCTGCGCACCCGGGTCTACGACCACGTGCAGCGGATGCCGTTGCAGTTCTTCACCCGTACCCAGACCGGTGCGCTGGTCAGCCGGCTCAACAACGACGTGATGGGGGCACAGCGGGCCTTCACCTCGACGCTCTCCGGTGTGGTCAGCAACGTCATCCAACTGGTGCTCACCGCCGCCGTCATGTTCACCCTGTCCTGGCAGATCACCGCGCTGTCACTGGTCCTGCTGCCGATCTTCATCATTCCGGCCCGGCGGGTCGGGCGGCGGCTGGCGGCGATCACCCGTGAGTCGTACGACCTCGACGCCAAGATGAACGCCACGATGACCGAACGCTTCGGGGTCTCCGGCGCGCTGCTGGTGAAGCTCTTCGGCCGACCCGAGGTCGAGGCGCGACGGTTCGCCGGGCGGGCCGAACGGGTCCGGGACATCGGCATCCAGTCCGCGATGTACTCGCGTACCTTCTTCGTGGCGATGATGCTGGTGGCGTCGCTGGCCCAGGCACTCACCTACGGGCTCGGTGGCTGGCTGGCGGTCAACGACACGGTCAGTGCCGGCACGGTGGTCACCCTCGCCCTGCTGCTCACCCGGCTCTACGGTCCGCTCACCGCGTTGTCCAACGTCCGGGTCGACGTGATGAGCGCCCTGGTCTCCTTCGACCGGGTCTTCGAGGTGCTCGACCTTGCTCCCTCGATCGCGGAGAAGTCGGATGCGGTGGCCATCCCCCGGGGCAGCGGCCGACTGGAGTTCCGCGACGTGCAGTTCCGCTACCCGACCGCCGACGAGGTGTCGCTGGCCTCCCTGGAGGACGTCGCGACGCTGGACCGTACCGTCTCCGACCCGGTGCTGCGCGGGGTGTCCTTCACCGTCGAGCCCGGGCAGATGGTCGCCCTGGTCGGGCCGTCCGGCGCCGGCAAGTCGACCACGTCGATGCTGCTGTCGCGGGTCTACGACGTGACCGAGGGGGAGGTACGCGTCGGCGGGGTCGACGTACGGGACGCGACGCTGGAGTCGCTACGTGACGAGATCGGCGTGGTGACCCAGGACTCGCACCTGTTCCACGAGACCATCGCCGACAACCTCCGCTACGCCAAGCCGGACGCCACCGACGACGAGTTGTGGGCGGCACTGCGCGGGGCGCAGGTCGAGGACCTGGTCCGGGCACTGCCCGACGGTCTCGACACGATGGTCGGGGAGCGCGGCTACCGCTTCTCGGGTGGCGAGAAGCAGCGCATCGCCATCGCCCGTCTGCTGCTCAAGGCCCCGTCGATCGTCGTCCTCGACGAGGCGACCGCACACCTCGACTCCGAGTCCGAAGCGGCGGTCCAGCGGGCGCTGGCGGTCGCCCTCAACGGGCGTACGGCGTTGGTCATCGCGCACCGGCTCTCCACCGTACGGGAGGCCGACCAGATCCTGGTGCTGGACCGGGGACGGATCGTCGAGCGGGGCAGGCACGACGAGCTGGTCGCCCTCGGTGGCCTGTACGCCGAGCTGTACCGCACCCAGTTCGCGGTGGCCGACTCGCCGGCCCCGCACGTCGACGCCGTCGGCCCGGACCCGATGATCACCGTTCCGCTACGGGACTACGACCGGCCCTGACCGCCGGTCAGCCCTGGCGTTTGGTCAGCATCACCAAGCCGATGACAGCGGCGGCCACCAGCCCGACACACAGCAGTCCGGCGACCAGCGTCACCAGTAGCATCAAGAGACTCACGTCGGAACCTCCCCGTCACCAACGGAACCGGTCACTTCCTACGGCGGGCCACCACTACCGCACCGGCGACCGCCGCGACCACGACCGTGAGGCAGAACAGCCCACATACCAGTGCGATCAGTAGTTCCATCAGACCCAGTTTCGAGACCACCGCTCCTGCTCCACAACCGGCTAAAGGCTCCGCAACGCCCCGCCGTCGACCGGGATGGTCAGTCCGGTCAGGTAACCGGCGGCGGGGGAGAGGGCAAAGGCGGCGACCCGCCCGAACTCGTCCGGGTCACCCAGCCTCCGCAGCGGGATGGCCGCCTCCGCCTCGGCCCGGGCCCGGTCCGGGTCGCCGGTGGCGGCGAAGAGTTCGACGTTGCGATCGGTCATGATCCGCCCGGGGAGCAGACCGAAGATGCGGACGCCGCGCGGGCCGTACTCGTCGGCCATGTCCTTGGCCACCCCGGCCAGACCTGGCCGTAGCCCGTTGGAGATGCCCAGCCCGGCGACGGGAACCCGCGCCGACGTGGACAACACCAGGCCGATCGCGCCACCGGTGGGCAGCGCCGCGGCGATGGTACGAGCGGTGCGGACCGTGCCGAGGAAGACGGTTTCGAACGAGTCACGCCACTGCTGGTCGGTCATCGTCGCGGCGGTGCCCGGTGGCGGGCCACCGACGGAGATGAGCGCGCCGTCGATGCGTCCGAAGTGCTGGCGGGCGAGGTCCACGAGGCGTCCCGGGGTGTCCGGGTCAGCCAGGTCCGCAGTCACGCCGACCGCCCGATCCTGGCCGCCGAGCCGTTCGACCGCGGCTTCCACCTGAGTGGAGTCACGGGCGGAGAGCACCACCCGCGCACCATCGGCCACGAGGCACTGTGCGGTGGCGAAGCCCAACCCTCGGGAAGCGCCGGTCAGCACGTACACCCGGGATGCGAGTCCGAGATCCATGCGCCGATCCTGCCGTACCGGCGGATCGGACGCTACGTGCGCCCCGGTCCGCCGCCCACGGCCGGGACACCCGCTATCCGTGCCCCGGCCGACGCAGGATCCGAATCCGGCCGGCGACCTGCACCACGATGCCACCGTCGGCCCGCCGGACGACCGGCAGCCGACGTCGGCGCGGTGCGTTGCTGCCGTCGTACGACCAGCCGGCCTCGCGGACGGCCAGTTCCTCGGCGGCCGGCCCGGGTAACGGCGCGTCGGCCGCCAGCGTCCGGGCGAGATCCCAACCGTCGCGTAGCGAACCCTGGGTGGGCCGGGTGGCGGCCCACTGGGCGAACGTTGGCAGCCACCGGTCGCCGAGGCCGGCGGCCAGCAGCGGCCAGTGCCGGGCCACGTCCCCGGCCCGCTTGCGCAGCAGCGCCGTCCGGGCCACCGCGACCAGCCGGGGGTCGAAACCGGCCGGCACCGGGGCACCCGAGACCAGGGTGGCCACCAGTTCCGCCTGCCGGGTGGCGAGATCCGGCCGACTCGGTTCAGCGGCCCCGGTCATGTGATCGTGGGATAGCCGGAGGCTGCGGCGATGGCGTCCAGCTCACGGCGGAGCAGATCGGCCGGCGGGTAGTGCCCGTCGCGTTCCAGCAACAGGGCCGGGGGCCGGTGCCGGGCGCACAGCTCACCGATCAGGTCGAGCACGGGTGTCGGTACGGGATCGGTGTGTGTGTCGTGGTAGATACCGGCGTGCTCGGCACCACCGGCAACATGGGTGTAGGCGATCCGTTCCAGCGGCAGCCGGTCGAGCAACGCGACCGGGTCGGTGCCCCGGTTCCGGGCGTTGGCGTAGACGTTGGCGATGTCGAGCAGCAGCCAGGCGCCGGTACGATCGAGGATCTCGGTGATGAACTGTGCCTCGTCCATTTCGTCGTCGGGCCAGTCGAAGATGGCCGCGATCGGTTCGAGTGCGATCGGCACCGGCAGTTCGGTCTGGGCCCGGACGACGTTGGCGACCATCGCGTCCACCGCGTCCCGGGTCCGGGGCAGGGGCAGCAGGTGCCCGGCCTCGACGCCCCCGGCGCGGACGAAGGCGATGTGCTCGCTGACCAGTGGTGCGCCGAGCAGTTCGGCAACCTGGGCGAGGTGCGCGACCCGGGCCGGCTCGACCGGCTCCGCCCCGCCGAGGGAGAGCCGTACGCCGTGCGGGATGACGGTGACGTCGCGTGCTCGCAGTGCGCTCAGCGTGTCGGGGAGCGGCCCGTCAGCGCTGATCGACTCGGCGACCACCTCCACGAAGCGGAGTCCCGGCAGTTCGGCGACGACCCCCGAGATGTCGGGTCGCCAGCCGATGCCCACCCCGAGGTCGGGCAGGCTCATCCGCCGCACCCACCACATCCGCCGCAGCCACCGCCGCCGCACCCGCCGCCGCCGTCCCCACCGCCGTCCCCACCACCACTGCCACCGTTCTGGTCGCCGCTGCTGGCGATGGAGTGGCGCTCCACCTGGGCCTCGGCGGCGAAACCGGGGTCGAGCCCCCAGAGCGCGACACCGCCGAAGAGCGCGACGCCCATCGCCGCGCCGGCCGCACCGTAGGTCGCGTAGGCGGGCGAACTCTTGGGGGAGAGATGGGCGTGGTGGACCCGTAGTTGGCTCAGGGCGGAGTTGGCGGCCCGGGTGCGCAGTGGCAGGGCCAGTAGCAGCACCAGGGTGACCACGCTGAATGCGGCGAGCATGAGGACGAGCAGGAGCACCGGTTTGCCGTCGGTGAGCCCGGCGACGAGCCGGACCACACCTAGCCCCAGGAGACCGAGCAGCAGCAGCGGGATCAGTCGTGCCGATCGTCGCTGTCGGGCGGTCTCCAGAAGTCCGGCGGCTTCGAGTCCCTGCCGGAGTTGGTCGATCGCGGCGACCACCCAGGGGTGGGTCCGCAGGTCCCTGGGCCGGACCCGTTGGCCGGCAGCGTGGTAAACGGCCTGGTCCAGCGGGGTCGCACCGGGCGGTAGCGGGCCGCTGGTGACGAGACGGCCGTCCTTCATCCCGAGGATTCCAGCGGCGCGTAGCCCGCCCAGTGCGGTATCGACGGTGAGTTGGGTGCGATAGGCCCGGGAGGCGCTGTTGAGGTAGGCGACCTGTTGCGGGTGCAGTCGTTCCACCCCCTGGAAGTCGGGGGCCCCGCCGAAGAGGAATCGACGGTGCAGCACGGTGGCCACTGTCAACACGGCAGCGGCGAGGAAGAAGAGCAGCAGGAACACCGGCCCGGAGATGCCCCAGGTGTCGCCAACTGCCGCCAGACCGAACGCCATGGCGTCATTGTGGGACAGCCCTGCAACCCGGTCCATCCCCGCCTGCCTCGTCGACGGGCATCAGCGGGGCGGTGGCCGCTTCCCGTACGTGTGGACGACCGGGTGGGAACGTGTCGCCAGACATTGGGGCCGTCGACGTCGCCCGGTGCGGTCAGCCGCCGCAGCCGCCACCGCCGCAGCCGCCACCCCCACCACATCCGCCGCCGTCCCCACCGCTACTGCCACCGCCGCAGCCGCTGGTGCCAGCATTGCCACCGCTGCTGCTGCCAGCAAGGGCGTTGCGCTGGATCTGGGCCTCGGCGGCGAACTCCGGATCGAGACTCCACAGCGCGACACCGCCGAAGAGCGCGACCCCCATCGCGGCACTGGCTGCGCCGTAGCTCGAGTAGGCGGGCGTGTTCTTGGGGGAGAGGTGGACGTACTGCCTGCGTAGCTCGCTCAACACGCCTCTGGCGGCTCGGGTCTGTCGCGGCACCTTGGCCAGCAGCACCGTGGCGGCCACGGTGAAGATGACGAGCAGGACGATGAGGAAGGCCACCGGCTTGCCGGCGGCCAGCCCGGCGACGAGGCGGATGAGGCCCAGCCCGACGAGGCCGAGCAGCAGCAGCGGGAGAAGGCGCGCGGTGCGCCGCTGTTGGGCGGTCGGGGCGAGGCCAGCTACCTCCAGTCCCTCCCGCAGTCGGGCGAGGGCGGCGGTCACGAACTGATGGTTCCGGAGGTGACCCGGCCGGGTCTGCTGGCTTGCGGCGTTGTAGACGGCCGTGTCCAGCGGGGTCGCTCCGGCGGGCAGTGATCCGGTGATGACGAAGGCGCCACCGCGTGTCGCGAGGATGCCGGCGGCGCGCAGGCCACCAAGCGCGGCGTCGACGGCCAGCCGTTCACCGCCGTTGAGGTAGGCGACCTGTTGCGCATCCAGTCGCGGCACATTCCGCGACGGGCGCGAGCCGGAGAACTGGAGGATGCGTTGCAGCACAGTGGCCAGGATCAACAGGTCGCCGACGATGAAGAACATCAGCGCGAACACCGGGCCGGGGATGCCCCAGGTGTCACCTGCCGCCGCGAGACTGATCGTCATGGCGCCCATTGTGGGCCAGCCACGCCACCGGGTCTATCGCTGGTCCGTACCCGGTCGGGCCGCCGTCGGGCGACGTACCGCCTCTTCGACCAGATCGAGGACCGGGTCGAGGTCACCGGCCGGTCGGCCCATGGCCAGGTGCAGCACCAGCCCGTCGTAGGCCAGCTCCAGGAACCGCGCCAGCACCTCGATCGGTACGTCGTCGCGGAGCACCCCCGCGTCGCGTTGCCGTCCGAGCCGTTCCCGGGTGGCTTCGGCGATGGCTGCCGAGCGTTGTGCCCACCGGGTGGCGAACGCCGGATCGGTACGCAGTCGCCGGGACACCTCGAGCTGGCTGCCGAGCCAGCCGGCGGTGTCCGGGGCGGTCGCCCGGACCAGCAGGTCCCGCATCACCTGGACCAGACCGTTGCGCGCCACGGTCTCGACCATCGTCACCGCGTCGTCCTCGGCCACCGCGAGGAAGAGCGAGTCCTTGTCCCGGAAGTGGTGGAAGATCGCGCCCCGGGACAGTCCGGTGGCCTCCTCCAGACGCCGTACGGTGGCACCTTCGTACCCGTGCCGGGCGAAACAGGCGCGGGCCGCAGAAAGGATCTCCTGGCGGCGCGCGTCGAGCTGGTCCTGGCTTACCCTGGGCATTGGCTGATCGTTCCAGGTGACGCCCGGTGATGCAAACCGTACGTACGGCTTGGGTTAGCGCGGCTCGATTCGACCGGCTACGATCTCGCCGTGCCCCCCTCCGACGCGGTCCCGTCGCCAGCCCCGTTGACCGTCGCCGCGGCCCAGGCCGAGGCGGTTCCCGGCGACATGGTCGGCAATGTCGCGACCTCGGTTCGACTGGTGCGACGAGCTGCCGAGGCCGGGGCGGCTCTGCTGGTGCTACCGGAGCTGTTCCTGCCGGCGTACCACCCACCGGCCCTGCGCGACGACCCGGCCGGCACCGACGTGGCCGCGTCCGACGACGGGCGGGTCGACGATGCCAGGCTGGATCCGTTGCGGGCGGCAGCCCGGGACGGCGCAGTGGTCGTGGTCGTCGGCGCGTCGGTGCGTCACACCGACCAGCGTCGTACCTGCTCGTCCCTTGTGGTGGATCGTTCCGGTGACGTCACCGTCGGGTACGACAAACAGCATCTGTGCGGCGCGGACGAGATCGAGTTGTTCGTCCCGGGCAGCCGTGGGGCGACCCTGGTGGTCGACGGTTGGCGGTTCGGCCTGGGCATCTGCTACGACGCCTGCTTTCCCGAGCACGGGCGGGCAGCGGCTGACGACGGTGCGTACGGCTACCTGTGTCCGAGCGGCTACCTCACCGGCTCGGTGCATCGCCGTGACGTCTACTACCCGGCCCGGGCACTGGACAACGGCATGTACGTCGTCTTCGCCAACTCGGTCGGCGGGCCGGAACCGTGGCGGTTCAACGGTGGTGCCGCGATTTACGATCCGGAAGGCCGACCGCTGGACCGGGCGGCGAACGAGGGCGAGTCGGTGGTCGTGGCGACCCTCGACGCGGCCGAGTTGCTCCGGGTACGGGCCACCCACAGTATGCTGGTCGACCGGCTGCCCAACCAGGGAACAGCCCGCCAACTGCTGCTGCGATGAATATTTTTCTGATTGGTGGCGCAGTTGTTTACCTGATGGACTGTTGTGGAGTGCCGGAGTTCACGTAGGGTCGCGGCGTGCCACTGCTGCTCCTCGATCTGGACAACACCCTGCTCGACCGGGCCGGGGCCTTCCGGTCCTGGGCGCAGAACTTCCTGTCGGAGATAGGGGCACCGGCCGACGACCTCGACTGGTTACTGTCGGTGGACGCGGACGGGCTGACCGACCGGTGGGATGTCGCTGACGCTATCCGTGAACGATATGGCCTCCGTACCCCCTCGATCGAACTGGTCGACGCGCAGCATGAGGGGATGGCCCACTACACCCGACTCGATCCGTTGATTGCCTGCGCGTTGCGTATCGCGGGTGACGCGGGTTGGGTACCGGTGGTGGTCTGCAACGGTACGGTCCGCCAGGAGGACACCAAGATCCGCCGTACCGGCCTGGACCGGTACGTGGCGGACTGGGTCATCTCCGAGGAGGTCGGGGTCAGCAAACCCAATCCTCGGATCTTCGCCCTGGCCGCACAACGGGCCCGGATGCACCTGCGTGGGGCCTGGGTGGTTGGCGACGGGCCGGAAGCCGACATCGGCGGCGCTGCGGCGGTCGGGCTGCCCAGCGTGTGGCTGCACCGGGGGCGCAGGTGGGTGGACCGGCGCTTCGCTCCGACGCGGGTCGTCGACGGCCTGATCCAGGCGGTGGCGGCCGTGCTGGTCGGCTGCT